>JAEMQC010000055.1 GCA_022758985.1 Campylobacteraceae bacterium | reverse complement strand
TCAAAACTCAGTATGTCATAATTTTGAAGCTTTGCTTTGGCACAGATGAGGGCATCTATGAAGTCGATATTTTTGCGCTCTAGTATGTTGAGCGCCTCAAAAAGTATGATTTTGTTATCGCCCACTATGCCATCAAGACTTAGCACCGTTTTGAGGTCGCCTATGATGCTCTGCTTTGGCAGTCCGTACACTTTGAGAAGCACAAAATAAATCTCGGCAAGCACGCCATCTAGTATCTTTGCCTCTATCTCTCTTGATTCTACTTTTAGCAGTATCTCCTTTGCTTTTTGGAAATGCTCTTCGTGGTCTGCCGTCAAAAACCTGACGATGATATTTGCGTCAATGAGATACATATTTTGCCCTCATGGCTTCTAGCATTGCAGACTCTTTGGCGGCGTCTAGGTCGGCAATAGGCAGCACTTTGCCCTTGTATTTTCCAGCTAGACTCTCTATGACTGAGCGCCTTTTGATTGGATATACGACAGCTATCTTTTGGTTTTTGCGCTTATCCACTATCTCAAGCACATCTGTTAGCTTGCTCAAAATAGATATGTTCTTTTGAATCTCACCTATTCCTACCGTTATCATGGTAAAGCCTTTTATATAAAATATTTTTGATTATATATATAAATGAGGCGGGTTGTACAGTGGCTTTATTTTAAGAAATTAGTGGCATAGTGGGAGAGGTCTAATAGAGTTACCCTACTCTAGTCCCTTTAGCCGTCTAACCTCCGCAGCGATATCTTTTTGCCTCATAAAATGCTCGCCAACAAGAAAGGCATCTACGCCGATAGAGCTCAAATGTTTTACCATCTCAAAACTGTCTATTCCGCTCTCGGCTACTATTATTTTGCCGTTTGGAATAAGCGGAATCAGCTTCTCCGATAGAGTCATATCCATCTCAAACGTCTCAAGGTTTCTATGGTTTATGCCTATTATTGAAGCTCCGGCAAACATCGCCTTTTTGAGATCCTCTTTGTCGTGCACCTCTACGAGCACGTCAAGACCTAGGTTTAGGGCATACTCATATAGTTTTTTAAGCTCGGATGAGGAGAGAGCCTTTGCGATAAGCAATATAAAGTCAGCCCCGTACACCAAAGCCTCTAATATCTGATATTCATCTACAATAAAATCTTTGCGCAAAAGCGGCATAGGTACATACCGACGAACTTGCGGCAAATACTCCAAATTGCCTTGGAAAAAATGCGGCTCGGTTAGTATGGATAGAGCATCCGCAAACCCGGCTTCATACTCTTTTGCTATCAGCACGGGATCAAAATCTTCCCTTATTACGCCTTTTGACGGGCTGGCTTTTTTGACTTCGGCAATTATTCTATACTTATTATCTTCGGTTCTGGCTAACGCCCTTTTAACATCCCTCGGGGCGTAAGGGTTGTACGCCAAGCTTCTACCTAGCCACTCCTCGCCGAACTCTTTTTTTCTCTTTTTTAGATCCTCTTTGGTCTGTTTTATTATCTTATCTAGTATCATTTTTGTCCCTCGATACATTTTTTTATCGCTTGTGCATGTGCGGCTACTGTTTTGTCGTCTTTTAGTTCAGGTAGTATTTTTTTGATTATCTCGTTTGCCTCTGCGCATTTTTTTTGTTTATAGTATCCCCAGGCCAACGAATCAAGATAAAACACCGACGTAGAATCTTTTGCAAGAGCCCTTTTAACAAGCTCGACGCCCCTTTTTACATCAAGGTCGTAATCTATGAGCAGGTAACCCAAATAGTTATCGTAAACGTCGTTTTGAAGCTGATTGGTTGCGAGCGTAAGATTTTTAACACTTTCTTTTATTAGCCAGAGCGGTTTTTTCTCCGGATAACTTTCAAATTTATATATTGTCGCTTGAGCCAGATAGTTAACGTCTTTTGTTTTCTCATAGAGTTTCATGGCGGTTATGGCGGCGTTTTTGTTATCTTTTTTATATTTATACGCTTCAAATAAGAGCGCTTCGTCTTTTTTGCTTTTTTTAAGAAACGCTATCAGCCCGTCCACGTCGGAACCGGCTACGCTAAGCTCTATTATCTTTTTGATATAGCGCTCGTCTTTCGTCTTAAAGTAGAGCTTTTTATACATCTCTAGTGCGCCGCGCTGGTCATTTTGCTCTATATATGCGTTTGCAAGCCTTTCGCATAGATATTTTGAGCAGTTAAACATCCTGATATGGGTCTCCAAAAAACTCGTAGCTTCGCCCGGTTTATTCTCCATAAAGAGAATAGTAGCTATCCTATCGGCCGATATATCGTCGGCTTTCATCGCATAAGAGGTTCTGAAGTACTTTTGCGCTGACTTGTAGTCTCCGAGCACGTACGCTATGCTTCCGGCAGTATCATAATCCTCTTTTTGCTTTGTCTTTTGAGCTATAGCTTCCGCAATCTCAAATGCGCTCTTATACTCTTTTTGCTGGATGTAGTTTGCCGCAAGCATCTTTTTTGCATCCATATCTTCCGGATTCTCGGCGATTGCGGACAGTAGCACGCTCTTGGAGTTGTCGTATTGGCCGAGCACGGAGTATATCTTGACAAGCTCCAACAGATACTGTTTTTTCTTTGTCTTCTGATATAAGATAGACAGATAAGAGGATGCCCTCTCATAATCCCTCTCGTCTATCGCATCGACGGCCGACATAAACATGGCAGCCTCGTTTGGCATAGCCATATCTGTTTTGTTGTCTAGCGTTTTTAGAGCGGGCACATTGCTATCTTGGGCTATCTGCGCCATGGCTACCTCAGGCCTTTCTACATCCTTAAGGGCGCATCCGGCGAAAAAAACAAACGACGCTGCAGCTACTATAGAACTATTAATGCGGGACATTCTTTTAAAGCCTCTTGTGTATTGTTTTTATAATAATCCCAAAAAGGGAAACTCCGACACTGGGCGGGTCTTACTTCGTATATGGAGCAGTTTTTGGCCTTCTCGTCGAAAAATATGCAGGCGTGTCCGCCGTTATACTCTTTTTCTATTATACTAAGTCTGCCTTTTGCCACAAAGAGATACTTCTTGGCAAAACTATCCATATCCATAAGCAAAAAAGAGGCCGCTTTTTTGGCTTCTTCCTCGCTTATCCATATATATCCGCTCTCTCCAGTGCAGCACCTACCGCCGCACTCTTCGCAAAAACCGTGTCTAAAGCCGAAATTATATCCTAGCTTAGTCTCTAATTGTTCCAAAACAAAAAACCTCTCTTAAATATCTACGCTATCGCAGGCAGCCCTCTCAAAAACAGCCTTCGCTTCCGCACCGTATTCGTCTTTCTCCATTACGATGAGCGGCGGCATGATTTCTAGGTACGCACGGCTGGAATTTTTTATCCTAAACATTGCAAGCTTTGCCGATTTAGTAGCTTTGGCGTGGACAAACCTTACGTGCGTGAGAGCGGCCCCTTTTAGTTTTGCACTCTCGTTTATAACGGCCCCAAGCTCTCTGGCGTCATAGCAAAAGATTAGCTCCCCGTTTGGCTTTAACAGCTTCTTTGATTTTTGTAAAAACATATCAAGCGGCAGCTCGTCCGCATATCTGGACGCTAGCAGCGAATCGTTATCGCTCTTTTGTATGTGCGATGGATAAAACGGGGGATTTGACACTATATAGTCAAAACCGCTCTTTTCAAACTCGATAAAATCCATATGCTCAACCACGGCATCAAGACTATTTGCGGCAGCGTTATCAATACAGAGCTTCGCCATCCTCTCTTGTTTCTCAACGATAGTGAGCTCAACGTCCCGCTCTCTTTTTAGCAAAAGTCCGAGCACTCCAGAGCCTCCGCCGACTTCAAGCAGTTTTCCTTTTTTGACGAAACCGAGAGCAAAATCCCACAAAAACATCGTATCGGAGGTGTATCTAAAGCCGTCTTTATATTGCGCTATTCTCATAGGCTCATCTGATATAGCTTTTTTCGCTCGGAAGAGCTGGCTACGCCCAGAGCCATTCTATATTTAGTTATCGTCCTTCTCTCCAGCTTTACGGAAAACTTCTCTTCGACGTATTTTAGCGCTGCCTCGTCGGATAGCGGTTTTTTGCGACTCTCGTTTGCAAACAGCTCCTTTAGATACTCCTTGATGGCCGCAGCCGAAGTATCCTCGCTGATAGCCGTAGAAAAGAAACTTTTTATCGGCCATATTCCTCTGTTTGACGCTAGATATTTATTGGCTATCGCCCTTGAGATGGTAGATACGTTTAGCTCCAATTCGTCGGCGATATCTTGGAGTTTCATCGGACGAATAGCCCCGCCCTTGAAGTAGTCATACTGAAACTCAACAACCATAAGCCCTAGCTTATAGAGTGTCGCTTTTCTCATATTTAGCGCATCTATCAAGTCTTTCGCCTCTTTGATTTTTGGGCGCACAAACTCATCTTTTTCGAGCCCCTCCATCGTCTCAATGATTATCTCAGGATAGTATGCATCGTTGATTTTGACCTCAAGTTTCTCACCGTCGTCATATACGAATATATCCGGAATAACTTCGCCAGAGCTCTCAAGATACTCTATGGCCGGAGGATTTTTTAGTTTTTTTATAGCGTTCATAGCCTCTTTAAAACATGGATGCTTGACATAATCGGAATACGAATCCAGATGCTTTACTATGCTAACCGCAACTTCGTACACATCATCCTCAAGTCCTGCATCTTCCAACTGAAATAGATAGCTCTCTATGAAGTCGATAGCTCCGATGCCGGGAGGAGTAAGATACGAAAACCGACTTCTAATTCTCTCTATCTCGTCTTTGTCCGCTCCGGTCTCGGCCTCTATCGCTTCATAGTCGCCGTCAAAAAAACCGCCCTCGTCGAGATGTTCGGCTATCTTTATTGCTATTTTGCGGCTTCTCTCGGTCGGGAAAAGCGGCGCATCTATCTGCTCAACCACATCCTCGAACAAAGAGTTGCTTTTTAGCGCAAGCTCTTCTCTGAACTCTTTTTTGCCTACCTTCTCATAGCTTTGATAGCGCTCGTCTTCGTGATATTCGCGCTCCTCATTCTCTTTTAGCTCTTCGTCAAATTTTTGACGCACCTCGCAAAACGGGTTATTTGCCAGATTTTCGCTCAGTCTGTCGCCCAAGTCATTCAGTCCCGCCTGCAATAGCGGCAACCAGTTTTTCAAAGTGCTTGAAAGCTTGCCTTTTTGGGCGGCGACCAGCCTTTGCTTCATGCCAGACTCTTATCTCCAAGATAGTTTCTTTTTACCGTTTTGCTCTCATATATTTCACTCGGGCTACCCTCTGCTATCAGCTCGCCACGACCTAGCACATACGCTCTATCCGATATTTCAAGCGCCTCCCTGAAGTTGTGGTCGGTAATTATTATCCCTATGCCGTTATTTTTTAGCTCAATGATGATTTTTTGTATTTCACTAACAGCCAAAGGGTCAACGCCTGCAAAAGGCTCATCCAGCAGCAAAAACTTAGGATTTCCGGCAAGAGCCCTCGCTATCTCCACCCTTCTTCTCTCTCCACCAGATAGCGCATACGCCGGACGAGAACGAATAGGCTCGATGGATAGCATCTCAAGAAGCCTATCCGTATTTTGCATCACCAAATCTTCGTCGTCGCCGTAGACTATCTCACACGCCATTTCTATATTCTCTTCCACGCTTAGGTCTTTAAAAACGCTCGACTCTTGCGGCAGATATCCAAGCCCTATTCTTGCTTTTTGGTGTAGCGGCAGAGCCGTTATATCTTCGCCATCAAGTATTACAGCGCCCTCATCTATCTCGACAAGCCCGCAAATGGAGTAAAAAAGAGTTGTTTTACCTGCACCGTTTGGCCCAAGTAGGCTTACTATTTCGCCGGAGTCAAAATGCACACTCACACCGCCAAGAGCGGTATGTTTTTTGAAATGTTTTTTGATATTTTTGGCTTCCAGCTTATGCATTTTCTATCCTATAAAATCTTGTTTCGCCCTCTTTGGTTATAACTATCCTAACAAATTTCATTCCTATGCTTTGAAGAAATTTTTCTATTTTTTCATCCGCCCACTCCATAAAGTGCCAACCCCCTTGCTCCAAATACTCAAACATCCCTTTTTCAAAGTAAGCATCTGTGCCGAAGTTATAAAAATCATAGTGAAATATCCTCCCGCCGTATTCGTTCATTACGGCAAAAGTCGGGCTTGAAACCTCACTGTCAAAGCCAAGTAAGACCGCAAAAGCTCTAACAAAAGCGGTCTTGCCGTATCCCAAATCTCCATCAAGAAGGAATATGCCGCCGTCAAACTCGTTTTTTATAAATTCGGCTACATTTGACAGCTCGCCCTCTGTTTTTATCTCAAAGATTTCTGCCACCATCAAACCTTATTTGATACCGATATGACTTTTTGGAGCGTATCATATGCCTTGCCGCTTTTTATTGCGTACTCCGCCATTTCAAGCCCCTCTTTTACGTCTCTTGCCTTGCCGCTAGCTAGCAAAGCCAAAGCGGCATTGAGAGCCACGACGCCCATTTTTGCTTCATCCGCTTCATTTTTAAGTACGGCCAGAGTAATGGCTGCATTTTGCCTAGCATCGCCGCCCAAAATGGCTTCTTTTGGATAGAGTTTTAGTCTGTAGGCCTCCGGATTTAGCTCATGTTCTTCTATTTTGCCGCCGTCAAAAAACGCATATCTGCTACCGCCGCTTATACTAGCTTCATCCATTCCATCGTTACTATTTACGACGATTCCTCTTTTAGAACCCGTATCAGATAACGCTTTTGCGCATTTTGGGGCGAAAGAGTAGTCGTATATTCCTATCAGATGATGCTTGACCTTGGCCGGATTACATAGAGGTCCTAACATATTGAAGATAGTCCTGTGCGGTATGCTTCTTCTTATCGGCATAATATGCTTTAGCGCCGGATGGTAAGTCGGGGCAAACAAAAAGGCAAATCCGCTCTCCAAAAGCACGTTTAGCTTCGCCTCAGGGCTCTCAAACTCTATCTTTACTCCAAGCGCCTCAAGCATGTCAGCGCTACCGGACTTACTCGTAATGCTTCTGTTGCCGTGTTTTGCCACAAATAACCCCAAAGATGCAAGGACAAAACTAACGGTCGTAGATATATTAAAACTTCCGCTCTTGTCGCCGCCCGTACCGCAGTTGTCTATAAGAAGCTCTTTTATCTCATCTGGCGTCTCAAAAGCCACCATAAAAGAGCGCATCACCTCGACCGCCGCTTTTATCTCATCTTCGCTCTCGCCCCTCTCGTACATAGAAACAAGGAAGGCTCTCGCCTCGTCCTCGCCCATTTTGCCTTCAAAAAGAGCTAAAAAGCTTTTTTTTGCCTCTTCATAACTCACGAAAGCTCCTTAACATACTCTTCAAAGGCCGCTTTGGGAATTGTTTTTGTCGTAGGTACTTTTAGCGCTTCATACTTTTTTGTATTCTCTAGGTACCTGATCTCTATATTGTCGCCCGGCTTCACCTCTTTTGAGGCTTTCGCCTGCACGCCGTTTAGATACACGACGCCGTGTTCTATCATGTCGGCTGCTATACTTCTTCGTTTAACTATATTCACCGTACTCAAAAACTTATCTATCCTCAAAACAGAGCCTTCATTTGCGTTTTGAGACTATCTTATCAAAAAACTATTTAATTTGGAGTGGAATTTGCTTGTAAATAGAAGATTAATGAGCCTTTAATGAATAAACAAAAATCTCCCGTTTTCTTTTAGCCACCGCTCACTCTCCCTGTAGTGCGGCGCTAGGATTTTTACCTGCTCCCAAAACCTCTTGGAGTGGTTAAGCTCTTTTAGATGGCATACTTCATGGATAACAACGTACTCTATCACACTTTTTGGAGCGCCGATTAGCCTCGTGCTGAAGTTTAGATTTCGTTTTGCAGAACAGCTCCCCCATCTGCTTTTTGTATCCCTAAAGGAGACGTTCTCGAACGGCGCTCCGTAAAAAGAGGCTACGTCGTGCAGCTTTGGAGTAATAATCCTTTTTGCCTCATCCAGCAAAAACGCCGAAAAATGCCTTGAATCCGAAAGGGTAAGCCCGGTCTGCGAAAAAATATATTTACGCTTTAACGCCGTATCTACGTCGATCTTCGTCTTTTTACCAACATACAAAAAATGGCCGGATAGCTCCTCTCTTTTTTGCTCAAAAGAGAGCTGACGCTCTATCATTTTTGAGAGTTTTTTGGCATTTTGTCCTACAAACTCTATGCATTTTGATTCGCTTAAAAACATCGGCGCACTAATAAGCAAGGAGCCGCCCTCTTTTACTTCTATTTTAAGCCTTTTTATGTTTTTATCTCTTTTTATTTCTATTTTTTCAAACATTTGATATACTTTTAAAAATCATAAACACCAATTATAATTAGGATAACACATGAGCCAAATTAAAAAAGTAGACCCAAACTCTCAGGAGTTTCAAGACGAACTCAAAAAGACCGTCGATTTTACCGACAAAGTAATAAAACAATTCGGCTTCGTATACAATCCTGATATGGAGATAACCCAGAGTATCCAGTTTGGCCTAACAAGAAATAAGCTGATATACGACAAAAGATATTGCCCTTGCTTTTTCGTGACGGGCAACAAAGAAGAGGATAGAATCTGCCCTTGCAAACCGGCCTTACAGCACGAGATACCTGAGGACGGGAGATGTCACTGCGGTATATTCTGTACGCCAGAATATGTGGCTTCAAAAATGGCAGAGGAAAAACTAGAAGAAGCCGTACATGCGCACTCAAGAGGCCTAACCAAAGAAGAGTGCGAAGTTCTGCTTGCAAAAGAGCAGCTTGACAGTGAGGAGCTTGAAGCGCTAATCGAAGCGAGAACGCTTGACATGGTAAACTTCAAGCTCGTAGATGTAAGGGAGTGGATGGAGTACAAAAGCTTTAGAATAAAAGGCGTTGATTTTCTGGTTCCTACTACAAGCTTCTATGACTCCGTAAAACAGCTAGAAGAGTACAAAAACGAAACGGTAATCGTATACTGTCATGTCGGCTCAAGAAGCGCATACTGCCAAAGTGTGCTTAAAGACCTAGGCTTTAGCAAAGTATCAAACCTAACGCACGGAATCGTAAGCTACAGAGGCGAACTGGACAAGGGCTAAGCCTTGAGCCTCGCCCAAATCCTCCGCCCCTCCTCCTTGGAGGATTTTTTGGGGCAAAAACATCTCATCGGAGCAAATGCGCCGTTTCGTAGGCTAATAGAGTCTGGCTCTATACCGCACTCCTTTTTCTTTGGCCCCCCGGGAACAGGCAAAACATCCCTGGCACGTATCATCGCCGCAAAACTAGATGCGCCTTTTTTTGAGTTTAATGCCACAAGCATCAAGATAGAGGATATACGAAAGGCGGTTGATAGCACAAAGCATGCGCTACAAAAACCGCTCATATTCATAGACGAGGTGCATAGACTATCCAAAACTCAACAAGAAGTACTGCTACCTATCATGGAAAACCGCTTTGCCATCGTAGTCGGAGCTTCTACAGAAAATCCATTCTTTTCGCTTACGGGCGGCATACGCTCGAGATCTATGTTGTTTGAGTTTTTCTCTTTAACCGACGAAGATTTGCGCCAAGCGCTAGAAAAAGGACTCTCAAAGCTAAACAAAACAGCCGACGAAGAGGCAAAAGAGTATCTAATAAGGAGCTCATCCGGAGACGCAAGGGCAATGCTAACCCTGCTAGACTACGCAGCAAAACTAGAAGACAATATCACGCTAGACACCCTAAAACAGCTGCGCCCAAGCAGCCTAACCGACGGCGCGGGAGAGTCGGAGACGCATTATAATCTCGCTAGCGCGCTAATAAAAAGCATCAGGGGCTCTGATGAGCAAGCTGCAGTCTATTATCTAGCTAGACTCATTGCGGGTGGTGAAGAGCCTAGATTTATTGCCCGCCGTCTTGCGATACTAGCGGCAGAGGATATAGGCAATGCAAATCCAAACGCCCTGCAAATAGCAAATGCCGCTTTCGGGCTTGTAGAAAAAATAGGTATGCCGGAATCTCGTATCATCCTAAGTCAGCTTGCAATATATCTGGCGTGCTCCCCAAAATCAAACAGCGCATACACTGCAATAGACGATGCGCTCGCTCTCATATCAAGCGGCGAAATATATGAAGTGCCGCCACATCTTAAAGATGCCCATTTTGCAGGAGCGGCGAAACTTGGGCGAGGTATCGGCTACAAATATCCCCATGATTTTGGCGGCTGGGTGGATCAAAAATACACAGCAAAGCCTGTCGATGTGGTCAAGCTAAAAGAGATTGGATTTGAAAAGACGCTAAAAGAGTGGCTGAGAAAGATAAAAGGAGAGGGGTGAGGACTACTCGTCCCCTCTTTCTATCTGTGCGCCTAGCGCCATTAGTTTTTTCTCTAGCTCTTCATAGCCACGGTCAAGGTGATAGATCCTATGAATTCTAGTCTTGCCACAAGCCACAAGCGCAGCTATAACTAGCGCTGATGAAGCTCTAAGGTCGGTAGCCATAACATCTGCTCCGGTAAGCTCTGCTCCGCCTTCTATTGTAGCGGTATTGTGTGTCAAGTGTATAGTAGCCCCAAGTCTCGTTAGCTCGCTAACGTGCATAAAGCGGTTCTCAAAAAGTCTCTCCTCTATAATGCTTGTACCGTTCGCCTGAGTAGCCAGAGCCATGAACTGCGCCTGCATATCCGTAGGGAAGCCTGGGAATTCCGTAGTCACTATCTCTACCGGTTTTATTTTTTTGGCAGGCTTGATTGTTAGCTCATTAATACCGTAGTCAAACGAAAAGCCCATCTCTTGAAGCTTGGATATAAAAGCCTCCATGTGGCTTAGATTGACTTTTTTGAGGGTTACGGTAGAGTTTGTGATAGCGGCGGCACACAGGTATGTTCCCGCCTCTATTCTATCCGGTATAACCTCTATATCTTTAAAGCTATACAGTTCTCCGCCGCTTCCGTCGATGATTAGCTCATCAGTACCTATTCCGGCGATATTCGCTCCGGCTAGTCTAAGTACTTCACATAGCTGCACTACCTCCGGCTCTTTTGCGGCATTTATGATTTTGGTCGTGCCTTTCGCAAGAGCGGCCGCCATTACGATATTTTCGGTTCCGGTTACCGTTATCTTGTCGAAAACTATCGTAGCTCCTGTAAGCCCTCTCGGTGCCCTAGCCTCTACGTAGCCGTTTTTTATCTCTATCTCGGCACCCATCTGCTCAAGCGCTTTTAGATGCAAATCCACCGGCCTTTGACCTATCGCACACCCGCCCGGCAAGCTAACGTCACACTTGCCAAATCTAGCAAGCAAAGGTCCAAGCACGAGAATCGAGGCTCTCATGGTTTTTACTATGTCATAAGTGGCTACTGTGCCGTTTAGCTTTTTGGCGTCTATTTTTAGATTGTTGCCTTCAAATTCGACCTCAGCGCCTAGGTTTGTCATCAGCTTTAGCATCGTCTTGATGTCGGCGACTCTTGGCATATTGGTGATAGTCACCGGAGTTTTGGAGAGTATCGTCGAAGCGATAAGCGGAAGCGAAGAGTTTTTTGCCCCCGATACTATCACCTCTCCGCCAAGTTTGTTGCCGCCGTAGATATCCAGATAATGCATATATTTTTACCCTAAATTGAAAATTTTTTTTGCGAATTCTACCAAAGTTTTATTTCGAAGCCTTAAGATACGCCGCCTCAATCGCTTTCATGAAAGAGGCTCTAACGCCGTCTTTTTCCAGCTCAAAGATACCTGCTGCAGTTGTACCCTTTGGACTCATAACCTCTTCTTTTATCCTTGCCGGATGAGAGTTTTCCAGAAGTGCGGCAAAACCGTCAAATAATCCTTTGGTCATCTCCTCGGCCACGCCTCTTTTCATCCCCGCTCTAACCGCACCGTCAGTTAAAGCCTCAGCCACAATCGCCAAAAACGCCGGAGCACTACCGGCCAACGCCGTAGCTATATTGAGCTCATCTTCGCTCTCTACCCATACGCTTTTGCCAATAGATTCAAAAAGCGCCAGAGCTTCTGCTTTCGCCGCATGGCTACCTGTAACCGCAGTCACGGACTTTTCGCATCTTGCAGCGAGGTTCGGCATCGCTCTGATATAGCTCTGGGCATTGACGTTTAGCTTCAAATCGTCTATATATATTTTTGCCATTACCGACACCAGCAGCTTCGCCATACCTTTAAACTCTATATCATAAAAACTTCCCGGTTTGACGGCAAGTATTACCGTCTTGCCGCCTATGTCTATCGTCTTTTTGGAGATTTCCACCTTGAGAGAAGGGTAAAACTCGTTTAGCTTTATCATCTTCTCCTCGCTTCTAACGAGCGCGGTTACGTCTAGACCTTTTTTTAACATACCGTCCAGCAGGGCTTCGCCGAGGTTACCGGCCCCTATGAGAAGTATCGAATCTTTAGCGTTTGCCATTAAAACACCTTACGGAAAATATAATTTATTGAAAATAGGTTAACATTAAAAACCATAAAAATACGGCTTGGCGGGATAGGACTTAAATGAACAAAAACAGCGTTTCAAAAATCAAATTAGCGGTAAGCGCCGTAGCGGCTCTGGCAATCCTAAGCGGTTGTTCGTCAAAACAAGAAGAATTCAACAAACCTGCCGATTACTGGTACCAAAAAATGGTCAAAGAGACGATGAAAGGCGATTTGGAGCAGGCGGACAAAACGTTTACTTCCCTTCAAAGCGAGCATATACGCTCTCCTCTGATTTCGGAAGCTATGCTGATTTTGGCGCAGGCACACATGGATAACGAAGAGTACATACTCGCAAACTACTATCTTGACGAGTATATTAAGAGATTTGGAGACAAAAAAAGTGCGGAATTCGCCAAATATCTAAAAGTAAAAGCGAACTTCATGGCGTTTAAAAAGCCGTATAGAGATCAACAGCTTTTGATTGATACGCAAAAAGATTCCGAGGAGTTCATCAAGGAATATCCAAACTCCGTTTATAGGCCGTACGTCGAGACTATGGTGCTAAAACTAGCGCTCGGCAACAAACTGATAAACGAAAGCATAGCCGGTCTATATAAAAGGATAGACAAACCGGAGGCGTCTAAAAAATACGCCGCCGACGCAAACATAAGCTGGCTAAACAAAATAAACTCGGAAAAACCGAATACACCGTGGTACAGGGCGATTTTCGAAGTCCAACTGCAATAATGCAAAAAGGGCTTCAAAATCCCTTTGAGGCCTTTGACCGACATAGATCTCCCGCCGTTGTTTAATTAGAGCTGTTTTATGATACCCTCGTAAAAAGAAAATTAATACATTTTTATATTTGGAGAAATGCCGATGCAACTTGCAAACTACGGTTCTTTTCCGGCAAATCTGCCGATAATAGTCGAAGACGAAATATTTTTATATCCATTTATGATTGCTCCGCTTTTTTTGTCAGACGATAAGATGATAAAAGCCGCAAGCTTCGCAATAGAAAACAACTCGCTAATACTGGTATGTCACTCGAGGAGCGGACAAGAGGGCGAATATACGTTTGATAGTATATACGAATCGGGGGTAATAGGCTCGGTTATTAGAAAGATAGTATTACCCGACGGTAGAGTAAAAGTACTTTTCCAAGGACTTGCGCGCGGACACATAATAGAAAGACTAGGGGATAATCCTATGCTTGCGGTCGTAGATACTATACGCACGCACCCGTATAACGAGCAAAGAGTAGAAGCGATACTTACAAACCTCAGAGAACACGTCAAATCGCTCTCCGCCGTGGCAAACTACTTTCCGCCGGATCTTCTGAAGACGATATATGAAAACCATGAGCCAAACCGTATAGCAGACCTTATTAGCAGCTCACTCAAGATAAAAAAAGATGATGCGCACGAACTCTTCATCGAGCAAGACGTCGAAAAAAGGCTCATGAGGCTAATAGAGCACGTCATAGATGAGACGGAAGCTGCGAAACTACAAAAAGAGATAAGGGCAAAAGTCCACGACAAGATGGATAAGGTAAACAAAGAGTATTTTCTAAAAGAGCAGCTAAAGCAGATACGAAAAGAGCTCGGTGAAGATACCAGCAGACAAGAAGAGCTCGAAGAGTATGGCAAAAGACTTGAAGCCATCAAGCCTTTTATGTATGATGACGCATACAAGGAAGCAAAAAAACAACTTGAAAAACTCGGACGTATGCACCCTGATAGCGGCGATGCGAACGTGCTTCAGACATATATAGAGTATGTGCTAGAGCTGCCTTTTGGCAAAGTATCTAAAGCTAAGATGGAGGTCTCGAAAGTAGAAAAAACGCTAAATGAAGACCACTTTTCGCTAGAGAAACCAAAAAAAAGAATAGTAGAATTTTTTGCCGTTAAAGAGCTTTTGGAGCTTAGAGGGAAAAGCCAAAAAGAGGCAAAAGGAACGATACTCTGCTTTATCGGACCTCCAGGAGTCGGCAAAACTAGCCTTGCAAACTCAATAGCAAAAGCGCTCAAAAGAGAGCTCGTAAGGATAGCGCTCGGCGGACTTGAAGATGTCAACGAGCTAAGAGGTCACAGGCGGACTTATGTCGGAGCGATGCCGGGCAGAATCGTACAAGGTCTTATCAGCGCAAAACAGATGAACCCTGTTGTGGTACTCGATGAGATAGACAAAGTCGGCAGAAGTATGAGAGGCGACCCTACGGCGGCGCTTCTGGAGATACTAGACCCTGAACAAAACGATAAGTTTAGAGACTACTATCTAAACTTCAATCTGGATTTATCGAACGCCGTATTTATAGCTACGGCCAACGACGCCTCGACGATTCCCGCTCCGCTAAGAGACAGGATGGAGTTTATCGAGGTAAGCTCTTATACGCCGCAGGAAAAATTTGAGATAGCAAAAAAATATCTGTTGCCGCAAGAGCTAAAAAAACACGGTCTAAAACCAAACGAGCTATCCATCCCGACCGCTGTACTAAAAGAGGTGATAGAGAAATATACGAGAGAGGCTGGAGTAAGAGGGCTTAGACGCCAGATAGCCACCATAGCCAGAAAGGCCGCCAAAATAATACTGGAAGAAAAAGTAGATAAGGTTTTGGTGACTTCCAAAAACATCAAAGAGTTTCTAGATAAAACTGTATTTGAGTACGAAGAGGTCGACAAAGAAAACCAGATAGGGGTCGTAAACGGTCTTGCATGGACAGCGGTCGGCGGCGATGTGCTCAAAATCGAAGCAGTCAAAATAAGAGGCAAAGGCGCCGTAGAACTCACCGGAAGCCTCGGCGACGTAATGAAGGAATCGGCAAAGATAGCCTATAGTGTAGTCAAAACGCTTATAGACGGCGGTAAGCTAAAAATAGACAAGAAAATTATAGATGCCGTCTGTATAGCCGATGAAAAAGGCAACAGACCAAGCATATACGACTGCTATAATCTGCACATACACGTCCCAGACGGCGCAACGCCAAAAGATGGACCATCTGCTGGCATAGCGATGGCAACCGTAATAGCCTCAATACTATCAGAGCGCAAAGTCAACTCTTCGGTGGCAATGACTGGTGAAATTACGTTAACTGGCAAGGTAACGGCAATAGGCGGACTAAAAGAAAAATTGATTGCAGCCTATAAGTCGAAGATAAAAACGGCGCTCATACCGCAAAAAAATTATGACAGGGATTTGCCGGATATACCGGATGAAGTAAAAGAAAATATGCAAATAATCCCAGTAAAAACCATAGACGAAGTATTAAAATATGCATTGGAGGCAAAATAATGAAAGTACTACTAATAAAAGACGTAAAAGCCCTAGGTAAAGCGGGCGAAATCAAAGAGGTAAAAGACGGCTACGGCAACAACTTCCTAATAGCTAAGGGGTTTGCAAAACTAGCTACTCCTGCGGTAATCAAACAATGGGAAGCGGGAGAGAGAGCCAAAAAAGAGGCTGAGGCGGCAGAGATAGCAAAGCTAAACGAAGCAAAAGCAAAGCTAGAGGGCGTAAAACTCGTAATCAAGACAAAAACTGGAGCAAACGGAGCCTTGTTTGGTTCAATCACAAAAGAAGAGATAGCCGAGGAGCTAAAAAAACAGCATGGCATAGAGATAGACAAAAAAAGCATCGAGCATCACGGAGCAATAAAAGCTACCGGAGCCTATGACCTTGATCTCAAAATGGGACACGGCATCCATGCAAAACTGCATTTGATAGTAGAGGCGATATAAACAGTGTTTGAAGCGACCACAATACTTGCATACCTAAAAGAGGGCAAGGCTGTAATAGGCGGCGACGGGCAGGTAACTTTTGGCAACTCTATACTCAAATCAAACGCCGTAAAAATCAGAAAACTTTATGAGGGCAAGATACTCGCCGGGTTTGCGGGGAGTACAGCCGATGCTTTTACCCTTTTTGATATGTTTGAGAACATCCTGGCAAACAAAAAGGGGGACCTTCTAAAATCGGTAGTCGATTTTTCCAAAGAGTGGAGAAAAGACAAAGCGCTTCGGCGCCTTGAGGCGATGATGATAGCACTCGATACAAAAAAGCTATTTATACTTACCGGTAGCGGCGACGTAGTCGAGCCTGAGGACGGTATGCTGGCAGCCATAGGAAGTGGGGGCAACTTCGCCATATCGGCGGCAAGAGCGCTTGCAAGACACACCAAGATGGAGCCTAGAAAACTTGTTGAAGAATCTCTCAAAATAGCCGGAGAACTTTGTATCTACACAAACCAGAATATCTCCATTCTGACACTGGAGCAGTAATGAACCTAACGCCAAGACAAATCGTAGAGGTGCTGGACGAATACGTAATAGGTCAGCAGAGCGCAAAAAAAGTCATAGCGATAGCGCTTAGAAATAGAATGCGTCGCCTTAAGCTATCAAAACAGATGCAAGAGGACGTCGTGCCAAAAAACATCCTTCTTATTGGCCCTACGGGTGTCGGCAAGACAGAGATAGCAAGGCGTCTTGCCAAGACATTCGGACTTCCGTTTATCAAAGTCGAGGCTAGTAAATATACAGAGGTCGGGTTTGTTGGGCGCGACGTCGAATCAATGGTGCGCGACCTAGCTTTAGCATCTTACAATCTCGTCAAAAAAGAGCACAAAGAGAAGATGCAACCGCAAATAGAGGCCGCATCTATAGAAAAAGTAGCCAAAAAGCTAATGCCCGAGTTGCCAGCAGGTGCATCGGCAGAGAAAAAAGAGGAGTATAAAAAAGCCCTTGAAAAGATGAAGGCAAAAATACTCTCCGGCGAAGCTGATAATCTAAAAATAGAGATAGAGATTTCAAAGCCTAGCGGCGAAAACTACGACACAAATCTGCCACCGGAAGTTGCTAAAATACAAGAATCGTTTTCTAAGATATTGGGCGGATTTGAAAAAAAAGAGGTTAAAAAAGAGGTGAGCGTCAAAGAGGCTGTCAGCATTTACCAAAACGAAGCTGCCGAGGAGCTGCTTGACAACGAAGCTATCAAGGCTGAATCCCTTAGACGCACGGAGGAAGAAGGAATAATCTTCATAGACGAGATAGACAAAATAGCCGTCAGTTCATCTACATCGTCTAGACAAGACCCGAGCAAGGAAGGGGTGCAAAGAGATTTGCTCCCAATCATAGAAGGCTCAACGGTATCGACTAAGCTTGGGCAGGTAAATACCGATCATATACTATTTATCGGCGCAGGGGCATTTCATTTGACAAAGCCTAGCGATCTCATCCCAGAACTTCAAGGGAGATTTCCACTTAGAGTAGAGATGGAGTCGCTTGACGAAGATGCTTTGTATGACATTTTGACAAAACCAAAAAACTCAATCCTAAAGCAATATGCCGCCCTTTTGAAAACGGAGAATGTGGAAGTGGTATTTGAAGATAGCGGTGTGCGCGCTATGGCAAAACTAGCTCAAAGGGCAAATGAAAAAACTGAAGATATAGGCGCCAGAAGGCTTCATACGGTCATCGAAAAAGTGATGGAAGATATTAGCTTTGACGCAGATCTGATGGCTGGAGAGAAAATATCGATTACCGATACGCTAGTCAACGAAAAACTGGGTAATATAGTAGAAAATATAGATCACGCAAGGTATATTCTTTGAACACAAACACTAAATGCGGCTTCGTAGCAGTAATTGGCAAGCCAAACGCAGGCAAAAGCACGCTTCTAAACTGGCTCGTCGGCGAAAAGATAATGCTGGTAAGCCACAAGGCCAATGCGACCAGAAAGAGGCTCAAAGGGATTTTGATGCACAATGAAGCGCAAATAGTGCTCATTGACACCCCGGGGCTTCAAACGGGGAAAAAACTGCTAAACGAATATATGCTCTCCGAAGCCATTAAGGCCGTAAGCGACGCCGATCTTATACTGTTTATAGCCGACGCCAGATTTGCGCTAAAAGATTATGAAGAGTTTCTAGAAATATCTGAGGGCAAGCCTCACATTCTACTTGTAAACAAGATAGATATGCTTGAGCGCGAAAAACTATTTAAGACGATAGAAGAGCTAAGTAAACATAAAAATAACTTTTTGGAACTCATACCTATTAGCGCCACCAAAGAGAGCGGAAAAAAAGAGATTTTGGATACCGTCGTAAAATACCTGCCAAATTCACCGTATCTATACGACCCGGAACTTTTGACGGATCAAAACATAAGAGATATTTACAAAGAGCTTATCAGGGAAGAGCTGTTTAACGGTCTGAGTGATGAAATCCCATACGAGACCGACGTAGTCATAAATAAAATAGATGAAAGTGATACATTAGATAAAGTTTATGCCACCATAGTAGCAAATAAAGATTCTCAAAAGGCGATGATTATCGGCAAGGGCGGCCAAACCATAAAAAGAATTGGCACAAAAGCCAGAACGGCGCTCGAGAGATTTTCGCAAAAAAAGATACATTTAGAACTTTTTGTCAAAACCAACAAAAACTGGACGACGGATAAAAAAGGATTAGCCGAATATGGGTATGATTTTGAATCTTGATTTTTTAAAAAGCTTCAAACTGCCTCTTGCCAAATCAAAGCATGCACATACTTCTGCAGTCTGTTTTTATTCGCCATCTTCTTCCTTGTTTTACGAATACTCCGATAAAACACTAAAACCGGTATTGAAGCCCTCAAACAAAGCCAAGCTTATATCCTTTCTGGCTATAGACGACATACTAACGGAAGCCGTCGATATAAATAAATTCTTAGTAGGTCAAGAGCTATTTGATGCTATAGAGCTCAAACTATTCGACGAGCTCGCTTTGGAGCCTAGCATAGAGTATAAGATATGCTACGTAGAGCATCCAGAAGAGATACAAAACCAGGAGACAAAAAAATATAACGCTTTTATAGCTACATACCCTGCGATAAAACAGAGGCTTGGGCTCTTGGAGGACGAATATATAGATTTCGTTTTTGCTCCTCAGACGGTCATAAGAACACTCTTTACAAAAAATTTTCTAAGCGACTCGGTCACTTTTGCGTTTATCTACCTATACAACGATAGCGCCTATCTATGCGTCTATCAAAACGGTCACTATGTATACTCAAAATCTATAAGGGGCAGCATAAGGGCGCTAACCGAGAGGTTTTCCGAAATACTCGGCGAAAGAGTAGATGCAGACGACCTCATAAAGATACTCACCAATATCGAATTTAGAACAAAAAGGGTTGAGTTTGAGGCCGCCTTCAAAACATTAATCGAAGGGTTTTTTACAACTATATCAGACGTTCTTATGCATGCCAAGAGAATAAACCAAATAAGTGGTTATGAGGCTATCTTTGTCGGTACGGAACACGGCAACATAGCGAGACTTTCGGAGATAGCTGCGGAGTATTTCGAGACCCCTTTTAGGGATTTTGATTTTAATCTCGGAATAAAAACGGATGGTTTTGTGGATATGGGAACAAAGCTTATGTTCTTTGCATATCTGCACGACATAGAAAACTATGAGAACCTCAACTTCTCGATCTTTCTCAGGCCGCCTCCCCTACTCCAAAGAGACGCCGGAAAGTTTTTATTGATTTCTACCGCTGCGCTAATCGTCTCGTTTAGCTATCCGTTGTACAATATGACAGCCGCCGGAGCCTACTATTCTTTAAAAATATCAAGCCTTGAAAAAGAGCTAGCCTCGCTAAAGATAGAGCAAAATAAAATCGAGATGCTTAGAGCCAGAGCGCAAAAAGAGCAAAATGAACTTATAAAAAGAAACGACGAAGAGGCAAAAAAACAGTCCGACACCGTCGCCATGCTAAAAGAGCTTGAAACCAAAAGAAAGCAAAATAGTAGCGTATCCGCAAAGACCGCCCAAATATCGAATATCGCCGCAAACAGTTCCGTCGCGCTAAGAAGCATAGACATAAACGAAACGCATATTAAGATAGAGTGCAGCTCCGACAAGGCGACGCTAATTAGCAAGTTTGCAAAAAAACTACTCTTGGCTACTGGTAAAAAAATATCGGCGGACGATATAGCAAAAGATGCGAACTCTACGAGATTTATCGGTAATATTTCTATGGAGGATGGAGAATAATGGAATTCAATCTAGATAAGCTCCATAATGCCATCGATGAAATATTTGAAAACAGGAAAGGTAGCGAGAAGGCAATATTTTATGCAACCCCTTTTATTTTGTTCGCATTTTTGTCATATCAGTTTCTTATTCCCATCAGCGAAAAAAGGATAGCAGATAAAAAGAGAAAGTTCGAGCAATTGCGCACGGAGATAGACGCAACCAAAGAATACCTAAAGAGAAAAAACGAGCTTCTCTCTGACATAAAGCTAATACAAGAAACAAATAAAGCTCTCGTGGCCAAGCTGCAGTCTCAAATAAGCAAAAACAGAGAGCTTGAAAACAGCCTACAAAGCATAGATTTTATAAATCTGAGCGAAAAAAATATACTAGAGTTTGTCGACGAGACGGCGGAATCATCCGCAAAGTACGGAGTGGTAATAAATTCGCTCAAAACATCGCTCCTAGATAAAGAAAACGGCGTATTCAAAAAAGAGCTAAGAGTAGACCTAAACTGCAGCGGGGAGTTTAAAGGAATACTTGGTTTTGCAAACGCTCTTGAGAGCTCGCAAATGTTCTCCAAAATAGAAAAAATAAAAATAGATAACGGTAAAAAACTAAATGCGGAAATTACCGTAACGGTGAGCGGATTATAGTATGAGGATAATGGCTTTTTTACTTACTTGCACTCTCTTGTATGGCTCCGAAATAGACGATATAATAAAAAACATAGCATCCAAAAGGAGTATACTTACCGAATCTCAAATAGCGGCAACGGCCGATGCTTTCGAGAAACAAAAAATAGTAGCGGATAATAACGAAACAAACAAAACTGTTGCGCCAAAACTAGAACTAAAAGCTATTCTTGACGGGCAGGCGCTAGTAAACGACAAATGGCTAAAAGTCGGAGATGTAATACATGGCTACAAACTATCGCAAATAGGAGCTAAAAGCGTTATGGTAACAGGCAAAAAAGAGAGTAAGACACTTTATATATTTAAAGGCGGCAAATGAATAAATTTTTCACTATTGCGTTTATCGGAATTTTGAGCATAAGCGTCTACGCCAAATCGGACTGCGACGACAAGGTGTTTAGCAACCTTAGCGCATCAAAAGGCACAACGATATCCCAACTGCTAGAACAGCTAAGCTCCAGATGCTCTTTTAGCGTCGCCGTAAAAGACAATGATGCGGAAGAGCTTTTGAATAAACCGCTAAACACCATAAACCTCAGAGATTTTACGCTTAACGACATCTTTGACTTTTTGCTAACGGAAAACAAGCTAGATTACGAATACCAAAACGGTATTTTAAAAATATCCTCATACACTACAAAAACATTCAAAGTGGATTATATAGGAACTTCAAGGAGTGCAAAAACAGTCTTTGCGCCTAATGGTGGAGCCTCGCAAAGCGGCTCATCCACATCCACTCAAGCAGGGCTTCCAAGCACATCTTCCGGCGGTTCAACATATGAATCTACGGATGATAAATTTGAGTTTTGGAAGCAACTTGGAAAAGACATAGAATCAATCCTTCGTCCACATAACACCTCAGAAATGAGTATCGTTAAAAAAGAGTTGGTTACCGATGCGACAAAAGCCGAAGCCTCCGCTACAAAAACTTCTGAGACAAAAACAAACGACATTATCATAAATTCACAAGCTGGACTTATAACGATAACCGCCTCAAAACAACAACTTTCAGAGGTCCAAAAATATCTTGATACGGTACAAGACAGGCTCCACAGGCAGGTTTTTATAGATGTTCAAATACTCTCCGTTACTCTCAACAAGGCAAATACAACGGGTATCGACTGGAACAAGCTATATAACGCCGTTGCATTAAAAGCATCATACGGAAGCTATACCGCCATCAATGCTCCTAACGTTGATACAGGATCAGGCGCCATAACAGCTGTGGCGGATACAGCCGGCGCTCCTACATTCGGACAATATTTCAAAGTAAGCGGCGGGGTAGATTTGACAGACTTTGTCAAATTCCTAAGAACGCAAGGCGACGTAAAAACTGTATCAAATCCAAAAGTTATGACACTCAATAATCAGCCCGCTCTAATAACTTCTGGCGATGTTATCTTCTATCCAAAGGTCTCGGGCGGCACAAGCGCTACGGCAACGACTGGTGCTACAAACCCAAGTGTGGAGACGATACCTCTGAATGTCGGCGTAACTCTAGATATTACACCTGAGATTATGGATGACACAAATATGCTACTAAAAATAAATCCAACTTCAAGCAACTGCATAGCAGCTAATTGCCCGCTTCAAACAGTTCAAGTGGCAGGTGTTGCATACAATATAGCCCCAAATATCGCCCAAAAACAACTCTCATCAGTGGTAAAAGTAGCCGATGGGGAGAGGATTATTCTTGGCGGCTTAATCAAAGATGCAACAGGCACTGATACAAAAAAAGTTCCTTTACTCGGAGACATCCCAATGCTAGGTTATCTATTTAAGCAAGAGGTAGAAAGCAAAGTAATGGAGGAGATGGTAATAGTAATAACCCCCCACATAGTCAAAAAAGAAAAACCTCTTACCCTAAAAGAGCTAGGATACAAGAGTGACCTCGACAAGTAGTTTTGGGGCGGCAAAGGAGCTGTTTGTCGACGAGAACAGAAACTTTGCAGACAATGAAAATGAATACATACTAATAGACGGTGTAAATGAAGCATACAAAAAGCTCTTAAGCGCAATAGAAAAACCACTCAAAATCATACTCTTATACGGCTACCCAGGAAGCGGAAAGACAGCCATGATTAGGCGACTTTGTGCAAATATCAAAAGGGAGAACGGAAAGGTTTTGTACTACCCTACCCCTACCTTTATGCAAACTGCGGAGCTTCTTAGGATTTTTAAAGCAAGCTCTCGCAAACGGCTACCGTCTG
>JAEMQC010000072.1 GCA_022758985.1 Campylobacteraceae bacterium | reverse complement strand
GGCGCAAATATCACTTACACCAATTCAAATAGTATGGACGGCGATAGCAAGAAAAATATATTGGTGACCGTAAATGCTGGTGACGGCAGTGGTCTACACGGAGTATTAGCAACAGACCCGGGAGCTACAACGGCATATAAATATCAGTACACAACAGGTTCGGCAAATCCCGCAACGGATTCGAGCTCTGTAGGCCAAACGAAAAACTTCCATACGACGGAAGATTTGAGAGCGTATATGCAGTGGCAAGCAAAGGCAAGCTCTACCGGTGCGCTCGTTAGCGTAAACTCGGACGGAAAATACGTACTTAGCAATCCTGCCGGCTCGACGCTCGCCATATCCGTAACGGCAATCGACGGCAACGGTACGATAAGCCCTAGTCCGCTGTTTACGCAGGTTTTTGATGCGATGGAGGGCACGCTGCCTACAGGCTCGGCTACGAAAACATCGCAAGCAATAAACGCCGCAACACACTCGTCTAGTATAGACATATTCGACTCTCTAGGTTCTAAACACACCATTACGTATACGTTTAGAAAAGAGTCGCAAAGTGTTTGGTCGTGGACGGCTACGGTGCCTCAACCGGGCGACCTAGGCGGCGTGGCGCCAAATCAAAACGTATACACGGGCGGAACCGTACAATTTAACTCAAACGGCTCACTTGCCAGCGTAAACCCGCAAAGTTTGTCGGTTACGTGGAATAACGGTTCTACGCCAAACCAGCAGATAAATCTAAACTTTGGTACATCAAACGCATTTGATGGCATTACAAGCTTCGATCAAAAATCCGCAACATCGCTAATAAGCCAAGACGGTTATACGGGCGGAGATTTGCAAGGGATTAGAATAGACCAAAACGGGGTGTTAATCGGCAGCTTTACAAACGGTAGATCTCTGGGTCTTGCGCAAATATCTATGGCGAAATTCGCAAACAACGAAGGCCTTATGGCTGACGGCGGGAACATATTCTCCCAAAGTGCAAACAGCGGAGATCCTACTATAGGCGCAGCGGCGAGCGGTGGTAGGGGTGCCATATTCTCGTCCGCGCTAGAGATGAGTAACGTCGACCTCTCAAAATCGCTAACCGACCTAATCGTAATCCAAAGAGGTTATCAGGCAAACTCAAAAACGATTACGACATCGGATCAGATGCTGCAAGTACTACTTCAAATCAAGCAATAATATTAACAAGGGGGCTTTTCGCCCTCTTAATAAAGCTCTCTGTAAAGCTTCATAGCGCTTCTATCGGACTGCGACGAAATAAAATCAGCTATTACCCTGTTTTTATTTGTGCTAAAAAGCCTAGCCCTATACTCCTGCGGCAACATATCCGGCTCTTCAATAAACGCTTTTAAAAGCCCCTTTATACACTGTTTTGCCATATACATCTTACGCATAATCGACTCATGTCTATAAACTTTTTTGTATAGCAAACTTTTTAGCTCTTTTATCTCGCCCCACATCTCTTCGTCAAAAAGTATTAGCGGTTTTTCCTCTGCGCCGAATACAGCGCACGCCGGCTCTTCAAATGAGTCAAAAACAGCCTTATTTGCTGATGAATTTTCTATAATATTTGAGATTAATTCGGTAATTATATGTGTTGAAAGTCTATGCCTAAAAAGCGGGTCGTTGTGCCTTATTTTCTCTTCATTTTCTATCTTTTCTACAATTCTCCTAACTAGCGCAGAACCCTCTTTTAGCTCATCTACCTCTATCAGGGCGTACTTGAGGGCATCGTCTATATCGGCCGATATATATGCAATAGAGTCTGAATTATCGACGACTATCGCCTCAAAAGAGGGGTGAAAATCAAGCCTGAATATCTCGTCAAAAGAGGATGGTAAAAAGCTTTTTTTGTAAGGCGCCGAGTGCTTAAGCACACCCTCAAGCGTGGCAAATGTGAGATTGAGTCCGTCAAAACCCTTGTATCGTCTCTCTAACTTTGTCAGCACCCTAAAAGATTGGAAGTTGTGCTCAAATCCGTTTTTGCTTCCCGCCTCCTTTAAACACTCATCCAACGTATCGCCGCCGATATGCCCAAAAGGGGTATGCCCTATATCGTGGGCAAGCGCTATGGCTTCCGCCAACGACTCGTTAAGACCCAAATTTTTGGCTATCGTACGGGATATCTGGCTGGCTTCCAGAGAGTGGGTCAGGCGTGTACGAAAGTAATCACCCTCGGAGTTTAAAAACACCTGCGTTTTGTACTCTAGATTACGAAATGAGTGGGAGTGGATAATCCTATCCCTATCTCTATCGTATGGACTCCTAAAGTCTTTGTTTGTCTCAAAAAACCTATCTGAGGGCTTCATTCGTTAATTTGCGCTTTTATCGTTTTTGACAGCTGCTCGCATTTTGACAGCTTCTTTGTGCCGCTTAGCGTATCGTCTAATAAAATCTTTGTAAATGCGCTACCGACTATTACGCCGTCAGCCCCTTCGGCTCTCTTTTTGGCCGTTTTTTCGTTTACGCCAAATCCCACGAACACTTTCGTATCCGTCACGCTTTTCACTTTTTTTAGTATCGGCAGCAGGTCTTCGTCCTTATCTGCGCCGGTAATCCCCGCAAAGGCGACCAGATATATAAAATCCTTAGAGGCTTTGGCGATTTTTTCTATACGCAGGTCGGTATGGGTAATCGCAAGAAAAGATATGTTGGCAAGAGAGTACTCTTCCATTATCTTAGCATATCTTTGCCCCTCTTCAAAAGGCAGATCAGGGATAATAAACCCCCTTACGCCGCACTGGGCGCTTTTTTTGCAGAAATTTCCAAAGCCGCCAGAAAAAAAGGAGTTGAAATATCCCATAAAATAGGATGGCGTATCTTTTAAAGCGGACGCTATATCAAACGCATCGGCCATCTTAAAGCCGTTTTTTATCGCATCAAGGCTAGCCCTCTCAATGAGTGCGCCGTCAGCGACGGGGTCCGAAAAAGGGATACCAAGCTCCAGCCTATCCGTTCCGGCCTCTCTTAGCGCAAATCCCAGCTCTTTCGTAAACTCTAGGTCCGGAAATCCGCACGTTATAAAACTGACCAACTCTTTCATTCATGCCCCATTTTCTCATCTATTATCTGCGCCAGCACCCTGGCAAAATCCTCGCTATCGTTCGGACAAGGAACAACTCTGTACTCCTCGAACGCAAGCTTTTGCGCTATCTCTCTATACTCTATGTCAAGCTCGTACACAGTCTCTATGTTATCCACGGTAAACGATATGGGGTATACGATTACTTTTTTGCTCAAAGTTGCTATTTTGGAGAGCGTCTCCTCTAGTGACGGCCCTATCCACTTCATAGGCCCTAGCTTTGACTGGTAAGCCAGATGCACCTTCCTAAAGTGTACGCCCTCCGAGTAGAGCATATTGGAGAGTATCTCGACATGTTCCTCTATCTCTTTTTGGTAGCTGTCCCCGGCGTCTATAATCTTTTGCGGCAAGGAGTGTGCGCTAAATACGAGCTCGAACCCTTCCGCATCGCACCCGCCCAAACTCTCTTTAACGGAGTCTACGATTAGCTCGTTAAATGCCCTGTTCTTATAGTATCTCTCTATAGTATGGACCTTGGGATGGTATCCGAGCTCCAGCGTAGCCTTATAAAAATCTTCAATAGAGGACTTCGTAGTCGTGGTAGAATAATGCGGATACATAGGAAATAGCACTACGTCTTCGACTTCGTCATCCATCATTTGCCGTGCGGCCTCTTTCGCAAACGGAGGAACATAACGCATTGCGATATGCACCTTCTCGTCCATCAAGCTTGAGAGCTTATCGGCCAGCTTTTCGGTTAATCCCAAAAGAGGCGAGGCTCCGCCTATCTCCTCGTAGTGGCTCTGCGCCTTCTTGGTTCTTGTTAGCACTATCATCGTACCGATAAGCCATCTTAACGCCGAGCTTTTAACCGTCAAGATATTTGGATCGGCGAACATATTTTTAAGAAACGTCCGAACTTCGGCCGTATTTGACGGCCCTCCCATATTAAGTAAAACAACTGCTTTTTTCATATTAATCCTATACGCAAAGCCGAGCAAAGCCCGTCATTGCTACGCTGGGTGCTGTACCACTAAAGCTAGCCGCATAAAGCGGCAGAATAAATCTGTGTTTTATCATATTCATCAGAACTTCAATATCTCTTTGGCTTGAACCATGTCTTTATCACCACGCCCGGATACGTTTGCGATGACGAGCTTATTTTTTATATCCATCTTTTTTAGCTGCGCTATAGCGTGCGAACTCTCGAACGCCGGGATAATCCCTTCCGCACGGGATAGCCATACGAAAGCCTCCAGCGCCTCTTTATCGGTTACCGCCTCATATTTTGCTGCCCCACTCTCATACAAATATGCGTGTTCTGGTCCAATCCCTGGATAATCAAGCCCTGCCGATATGGAGTATGCCTCCTCTATCTGCCCCTCTTCATCCTGCAAAAGATAACTCATCTGTCCATGAAGCACCCCGGCTCTTCCTTTTTGAAGGCTTGCCCCGTGTTCGGAGGTCTCTACGCCCTTGCCTCCCGCCTCTACTCCTATGCATGTTACCGTAGGCTCTTCCAAAAAGTGACTAAAAAGCCCCATAGCGTTGCTTCCGCCGCCTATGCAAGCTACGACGTAATCGGGCAATCTCCCTTCAAGCTTCAAGATTTGCGCTTTGGCTTCATAGCCGATCACCGCTTGAAAATCGCGTACCATCAGCGGATACGGATGTGGCCCGGCGACCGTTCCTATCATATAGTACGTATCTTTTGCGTTTGTCACCCAATGGCGGATGGCATCGTTCATAGCGTCTTTTAGAGTCTTTGAGCCGGACTCGACGGCATGCACCTTTGCGCCCAGAAGCTTCATCCTAAAGACATTTAGCTCTTGACGCGCTACGTCTTTGGCGCCCATAAACACTTCACACTCCAGACCAAAAAGTGCGCAGGCAGTAGCCGTAGCCACCCCGTGTTGCCCAGCTCCCGTTTCCGCTATTACTTTCGTCTTGCCGAGCCTCTTTGCCACAAGAGCCTGCAAAATTACGTTGTTGATTTTGTGGCTTCCGGTGTGGTTTAGGTCTTCCCTCTTAAGGTAGACTTTCGCCCCCAGCTCTTTTGAGATGTTTGCGGCGTAAGTCAGCAGGGACGGTCTTCCTACATACTCTTTTAAGTAGTAGTCCGCCTCTCTCCAAAACTCTTCGTCAAATCTTATTTTTCTATACGCCTCGTCCAAATCAATGAGAAGAGGCATAAGAGTCTCCGGCACGAACCTGCCGCCAAACTCTCCAAAATGCCCGCTCTCGTCAGGGTCAAACTTGCTTTTTCTGGGGATATACATTATTTAACTTCTTCTTTGTTTTTTCTCTTTATTTTACTTAAACGCTTTTTAAACGCCCGCTTGAAACAAAATAGTAATAATTAAATTTTATAGTTGCGCTAATAATTTGGAGTAGGCGATGGTAAGCGTCAAAAATATTATAGCAACTAAAAATCCTACGTTTTTCAGGAAGTATCCAAAGTTTTTTACCGAATTTTCTACGTTGGCTCTGGGCAAAATACTAAAAGAGCGGGAAATCAACGATTTTTTGTCAAAAAACAGAGAGCTAGAAGGCTTCGACTTCATAGATGCGGTGCTTGAAAAGCTAAACTTTACGTATAAGTTTTCAAGCCGCTCAAAAAGCAACATTCCCTCATCCGGAAAGCTGCTCATCATAGCGAACCATCCGCTAGGCGCCCTGGATGCGCTGAGTCTCATCAGGTTTGTCAAAGAGGTGCGCAGCGACGTAAAAGTGGTTGCAAACGATATTTTGATGAGTATCCCGAACCTACAAAATCTTCTTCTTGGCCTAGATATAACCAAAAAAAGCTCCGTGCGCTCCGACATGAAAGCGATACTCTCGGCGCTAAGCAACGAAGAGGCGGTCATCATCTTTCCCGCCGGAGAGGTAAGTCGAGCAAGACCGGTCGGAGTTAGGGATACGAGATGGGAGAGCGGGTTTTTGTTTTTGACCGAAAAGTCCAAAGCTCCAGTCCTCCCCGTCTACATAAAAGCCAAAAATTCATTTGCATTTTACGCTGCCTCTACGATCTATAAGCCTCTGGGCACGCTGCTACTTCCGACCGAGATGATGAGGCAAAAGGGCAAAAGCCTCGAATTCATCGTCGGAGAGACCATCCCCGCCGCCAATATAACAGGGCTTAAGATCTCAAAAGAGCACAAAATCAAACTTGTGCGAAAACATCTCTACGCCATATCCAAAGGGAAAAAGGGGGTGTTTGAGACCGAACGCAACGTAGCCCACCCAGAGGAGAGAAAAAGCCTAAGGGACGAGCTGGCGTCATCCGAGCTACTTGGACGCACAACTGACGACAAGATGATATATCTATACGACTACCAAAAAAAATCCACGATTCTAAAAGAGGTCGGACGCCTCAGAGAGATGACCTTCCGCAAGGTCGGAGAGGGAACCGGAAGGCAAAGAGATACCGACGAATACGACAAATACTACCGCCATATCGTGCTTTGGGACGACAAGGAATTGGAAGTCGTCGGCTCCTACAGAGTCGGGCAAGGCAGGGAGATTTACGATGTATGGGGTAGAGAGGGGTTTTATACAAACTCCCTTTTTAACTTCTCATCCGATTTTGACGAGTTTTTGCCGCACTCCATAGAGCTCGGGAGAAGCTTTGTGCAGTCAAAATATTGGGGAAGCCGGGCGCTTGACTATCTTTGGTACGGCATAGGGGCATATCTAAAAAAACACCAATTCGTCAAGTATATGTTCGGCCCCGTCAGTCTATCAAACAGCTATCCGGACGAGGCAAAAAAGCTGCTCGTATATTTTTATTCCAGATATTTCCCGGCCCCGAAAAAATACGCTACCTCCAAAAACCCTTTCGTGCTCTCCCGCCACGAGGAAGAGGAGTTTGCCTCATACTTTGGTTTCGAGAACTACGAAGAGGATTTTAGGAAGCTAAAAAACCTTCTAAAAAACTACGGTTGCGCCGTTCCGGTGCTTTTTAAGCAATATTCGGAGCTGTGCGAAAAAGGCGGCGTCTATTTCACCGATTTTGGCGTAGACCCTGATTTTGGCGACTGCGTGGATGGTTTCATTATCGTGGAAATAGACAAAATCCTCCCGGCAAAAAGGGAGAGATACATGGGCAACCTAAACTAAGGAGTAGAAAATGAAATGTTATCTATGCGAAAGCACAAAAAATCTTAGCAAATACATGGTGGACGGCTGCACAACGGTATTTGTATGTGCTGATTGTGAAGAGGAACTCCTCATCGATAACCACATAGAATTGGAAGACAAAATCATCGAAAAACCGGTTTTTTGTGAAGAAAACACAGCGCTAGCCTACGCTTGCGCCTAAGATAAGAGAGGTAGCGGCAAAAACCGCAACAACCCCGTAGTAGTAGTGAACACCCCCTTTGGGGAGTCTCTTTACGATTGGCACCGAGAGAAAAAACATCGCTATCGCCGCAAAGGCAAAAGCTATCTTCACCCAAATGAGCGGCACACTCCACAAATCGCCAACCAGTAGCATCCAAACGCCGCTAATCACAACAAGTCCCACAAAAACATACAAAGAGAGCTTTGCTTTTTCGTAAAACAGCAGTTTTTTATCGTGGCACTGAGTGTCCAAAAAACGACGAATCACAAACGCATCAAGCAACAAAAACCCAAAAAAATACGCTACGCCAATAAGATGTAGCGCCTTTATTAGACTCATCAATACTCTCTTGTTAGCTCTTCAAAACTTTTTTTCCACACTTTCACGCCGCAAAATCTAGGCCCCTCCGGACATATCGGATGTATTCCGGCTTCGCTTCTAAGCGTACAAGGGGGCAGTAATTTCTCGGCGCCCTCTACGCCCATTTTTCTCAGCGACCTAGCCTGTTCGTAAATAATGTCGTATATCTCTTCTTGCGCGTTAAAACAAAGTCTCATCTGGGCTTTGTGGTTGAAGCTCGCCATGTCGCTACGCTCCACTATCTCTATCATATGAGCGTTTGGTAGTGCATATACCGCTTCGCCAAATCCGATTTGAGCTCTTTGCTGCTCAAAAAACTCGTATGCCTCTTGTATTGCGCTCTCATAAATAGCTTTTAGTTCATCGTCTTTTGCGATAATAGGCGGCACGTAATACTCTTTTTTGTAGTACTTCTCCAAAGCCGGGCGAACCGCAACGGAGCGTCTATGTCTTTGGTTTTGGGCATCGGCACAAAAAGAGAGCTTCATATATGAGGTGAAGCCCCCGAGCGACGCACCGTCAATGCTTAAATTTGAGAGCCTGAGCACGTCAGAGTAGTTTTCGTTCACCGTGTACGGCATTGGATTTACTACATCGAAAAGCTTTACGTTCTCTTCATTTTTGACGCCCACCTTTTGCTTTAAAGCCGCCAAATCAAAATCTGCGAAGTTCGCCTTTGCGGTCTTGGCGTATTCGACTAGAGGTTTCAACGACTCGTCTATCGCTATCAGCTCATCGGCCAAAAGAGAGGCAAACTCCACTCCCTCTTTTCTTGCCTCCGGCAGCTCTTTGGCTAGCGCTATATACCTAAGGGCGACCGTCAGATTGATCGTATGGTAGAGATATGCGCCCATGCCTTGCGGAAGAACGTATCTGGCGAACTCCTGCGCTTTTTTGACGGCGTCCTTTTTCTTGAATTTCGGCAGACACTCCTCAAACTTCGCTTTTAACTTTTCGCTTAACTTTTCGTAGTTTGCAAAAACCCTTTCATAATAAGCATGCCACACCTCATTGTCGCCATCTTTCGGATATACGAAATTTTCGCTCTTCATCTTGGCGTATCGTTGGCTTACCTGCTCTGAATTGTAGTATGGATGAGAGTGCAGAAGTCTCCAGATGAGATGGCGGCTCATTCCATCGATTAAAAGCGTAAAATGGGCGTGCTGCAATGTAGTGTGGTGTCCGGCCTCAAAAATAGAAGAGAGCAGGTTCTCTTTTACCCACCACCCTTCGCTTTTAAGAGGCTCCACAAGTCCGCCGGCGAAATAACAGGTTCTAGCCGCCGACACGGCTATGTTGGTCGGTTTAAGCTCCGCTTCTTTTGGGTAAATAACTTTTATCTTCATCATTTTCCTCTCAAATTTACCCGCTGGGCGTGTGTTATCGATACGGCTATCGCATCCGTAATGTCTAGCGGCTTTATCTCCTCTTTAAGCCCGAGCAGCATCTTTACCATGTATGCCACTTGCTCTTTTGCGGCCTTCGCTTTGCCGGTTAGCGCCTTTTTGACTTGAAGCGGCGTATATTCGTGGAAATTTCCGATCTCTTGGATAATTTTGAGAGCAAGCGCCCCTCGAAACTGAGCCAGCTTGATTACGGTCTTTGGATTGTGGGCATAAAACATATCCTCTATCGCCACTTCGTCTATTTTTTTGTCTCTTAGTATCGTATCGATCCCCTCGACTAGTTCGGCTATCTGGTGTTGGAGCTCTCTCGTTTTTATTTTGATTAGTCCGGCTTCGACGAGAGCCATCTTGCCTTTTTCCAAGTGGAGTATCGAATAACCGCAATTTATCGTTCCCGGATCTATTCCCAAAATGAGCATCAGCGTAATTTCCTGAAAATAAGCAAATGCGACTCCTAAAAGCCGATTTTTCACATATCTTTTCACAGATGTGAATAACTACCGAGTGTGAAAAGTAGCAGAGCCCTGATTTTGAGTAGTTTTTCATAATTTTTAGGCTACAATCAAAACCAATAAAAACAGCGTTATTCACAGGGCCCAAATGATTTTTGATACTATCCGAAAACATCTTAAAACGGAACTGACAGAAGTAGAGTATGAAAACTACATCGCAGGACTGATTTTTGACGAAGAAGCTTCCAAATCCGACCTAGTCATACTAAAAGCAGCGAATCCGTTCGTAGCCAAATGGGTAGAATCCAAATACGGTCCCAAAATAGCGCATCTATTTGAAATACAAACCGGCATAAAACCGGAAGTAAAAGTGGGCGTGGGCACGACCAAAAAGAGTAAAAAAGAGTCCGCCAAGTTTGACAGTACAGTATCTATCTCCCAAAAAAGCAAAAGCACTATCTTAAATCCGTCATGGACGTTCGATAGTTTCGTCGTCGGCTCTTCCAACAAATTCGCACACACGGCCGCCATCTCTGTAGCGGAAAAACCGGGTAAGTTATACAATCCGCTATTTATATACGGCGGCGTGGGACTGGGCAAAACACACCTCTTGCACGCCATAGGAAACAAACTAACGCACGATTCCAAAAATATCATATACGCCACGATAGAACAGTTTATGAACGATTTTACATCGCATCTTAGAAACCAGACGATGGATAGATTTCGAGAGAAATATAGAAGTTGCGATGCGCTTTTAATAGACGACGTACAATTTCTTTCAAATAAAGAGGGGACTCAAGAGGAGTTTTTCCACACCTTTAACGAACTGCAATCTAACGGCAAGCAGATCGTAATGACCTCAGACAAACATCCAAAACAGATAGGCGGTCTTGAGGCGAGACTAAAAAGCCGCTTTGAATCCGGTCTTATCGCAGACATTGCGCCGCCGGAGCTTGAGACGAAAATAGCCATCGTCAATAAAAAATGCGAACTAAACGGCATACACCTAAATTCGGAGGTCGTAAACTATATTGCGGCGACTTTGGGCGAGAGCATACGTGAGATAGAGGGTGTAATTATCAAGCTAAACGCATTTGCGAAGATGATGGGTCAAGAGGTAACGCTCGAATTTGCCAAAAACGTACTCAAAGATCAGCTAAGAGAAACGAGAGAAAACATCACGATAGACCACATCGTAGATATAGTTTCAAAAGAGCTAAACATAAAACCGAGCGAAATAAAATCAAAGTCCAGAAGTACGTCGATAGTAAACGCCAGAAGAATAGTCATCTACCTAGCAAGAAACCTGACACCAAACTCAATGCCAATAATAGCCACATATTTCGGAATGAAAGACCATACGGCAGTTAGCCACTCTATCAAGAAAATCAATGAAATTATCAAAAACGATAGAAATTTTGAAGTAAAATTGGAAGAGTTAAAAAACAAAATTAAGATTAAAGACGAAGTTTAAGTGAATTAAGTGAAAAATAAGGATAATAAACAAATATGTTGAAACCTTTGAAATATAGCGTCGAAATCCCATTTTTCACAAAAACACGGCAAACTAAATACTACTACTAAAATTTCTTAATAAATAAGAAGGAGTGAAGATGAAAATTACGGTTAACAAAACGGTCTTCGAGCAGATGCTCTCAAACATCATTCCGTTTATCGAAAAAAAAGATAACAGTCAGATAACCTCTCATATACACATTGAGGCTACGGATGGAAAACTTATCCTAAGAGGAACGGATAACGAAATAGGTCTAAAAATAACCAACGAAGACGTGAGCATAGCCGAAGAGGGTTTCGCAACTGCTAACGGTAGAAAGATAGCAGATTATGTAAGAAACCTAAAAGATGAAGATATAACCGTAGAGTATTCAGACAACAACCTAACCGTAAAACAAAAAGGCTCTAAGCTAAAAATGCCTACATTTGATGCAAAAGAGTTCCCTAAATTCCCTGAATACGAGCATCTTCCAAGAATTGGTCTAAACTCCGTAAAACTTATTAGTGCATTCAAAAAAATCACTCCTGCAATAGATACGAACAATCCTAAATATGAACTAAACGGCGCCCTTTTGGATATTAAAACAGGCGGCGTAAACATAGTATCTACCGATACAAAAAGACTTGCACTAGTTCAACTAGATGAACAAAACAAAGAAGAACTTTCAATAATAATCCCTAAAAAAGCTATTCAAGAGATAGGTAAACTATTTTTTGACGACGTAGAGATGTTTTATAGCCAAAACTATTTAGTTATCAAAACAAAACAATATTTGTTTTTCACAAAGCTGATAAACGGAAAATTCCCTGACTATCACAGGATTTTGCCAAAAGAACTAAAATACGTTCAAACATTTCAAAAGGATAAAATTATAGAAGCCATCAAACAAATAAGCAACATCTCAAACGAAATAAAAATGAGCTTTTTAAAAGATAAAATCATATTTGAGAGCTTATCGGAAGAGAATATGGAAGCAAAAACAGAGATAGATTTCGTCTCTTCGATAGACGGAGAGTATCAAATAGCGTTTAACTCCAGATTTATACTTGATTTCCTATCTTGTATCGATTCAAGAGAGTTTACCGCTGGATTTAACGAGCCGAATATGCCGTTTGAACTTAAATCAGACAATTTTACGACTATCGTAATGCCGATATTTCTGTAATTAAAAAATAAAACAAAAACCAAAAAAAGAGCAACGAAAGAGGATTTATGAGCGAATACGGCGCCGGTAATATTAAAGTTTTAAAAGGTCTAGAAGCGGTCAGAAAAAGACCTGGTATGTATATCGGTGATACGAATATAAACGGTCTTCACCATCTAATCTACGAAGCCGTGGACAACTCGATAGACGAGTCTATGGCCGGTTACTGTAACGAGATAGAAGTTGCTTTAACAAAATCAGGTTCAGCAATCGTAAAAGACAACGGTAGGGGTATTCCGGTAGATATACATCCGACAGAAGGTATTTCAGCCGCTACGGTTGTTCTGACAGTTCTTCACGCCGGTGGAAAATTTGATAAAGATACTTATAAAGTTTCCGGCGGTCTTCACGGGGTCGGTATCTCCGTAGTAAATGCCCTTTCTTCAAAATTTCACGTAACTATTCATAGAGATGGAAATATTCACGAGCAAGATTTTGAGAAAGGCATTCCTCAAAATGAGCTCACAATTACTGGAAAAACAAAAATTACCGGAACAATAGTAGAGTTTTGGCCCGATAACACTATATTTGAAACTGTAGATTTCCAGTTTGATATCCTCTCAAAAAGATTTAAAGAGCTCGCCTACCTAAATCCTAAAATCACCATCACTCTTAACGACGAAAGAGAAAATAAAAAAGAGGTCTATAAATTTGAAGGCGGTATAGGTCAATTTGTAGAAGATATAAGCACAAAAACCGCTATTACGAAAGTGATATCTTTTAGCGATAGAATGGAAGATATAGAAGCGGATATAGCTCTACTTTATAACGAGAGCTATGACGAAAAAGTATATAGCTTCGTAAATAACATCAAAACGGCTGACGGTGGTACACACGAAAGCGGCTTTAGAGCAGGTCTAACGAGAGCTATTACGGCTTATATAGAAGCGAACGCAAATACCAGAGAAAAAGAGACGAAAATCACCGGCGACGACGTCAGAGAAGGTCTTGTGGCCATCGTATCCGTACGTGTGCCTGAGCCGCAATTTGAAGGACAGACCAAAGGAAAACTAGGAAGCTCTTACGTAAGACCTCTAGTACAAAAACTTACATACGAAAAACTTGCAAAATATTTTGAAGAAAACCCGATAGAAGCTAGAGCTATAATGAATAAAGCTCTTCTTGCAGCAAAAGGTAGAGAAGCGGCCAAAAAGGCAAGGGATCTGACTCGTAAAAAAGAGTCTATGACGGTAGGTACGCTTCCTGGCAAACTTGCGGATTGTCAAAGCAAAGATTCGGCAATTACGGAGCTCTATCTGGTGGAGGGAGATTCTGCGGGGGGAAGTGCGAAACAAGGTAGAAATAGGGTGTTTCAAGCAATACTTCCTCTAAAAGGAAAAATTCTAAACGTAGAAAAATCTGGACTAGATAAAATCCTAAAATCGGATGAAATCAAAAATATCATTACCGCTCTTGGTTGTGGCATCGGAGATGAGTTCGACCCTGAGAAACTAAGATACGGCAAACTTATTATTATGACGGATGCCGACGTTGACGGAAGCCATATTCAAACGCTTCTTCTAACGTTCTTCTATCGTTTCCTAAACCCGCTAATACAAAACGGAAATGTATATATAGCCCAACCGCCGCTTTATAGATACAAAAAAGGGAAAAAAGAGATATATCTGAAAGATTCGCAAGCGCTTAGCGAGTTTTTGATTGAAAACGGTATAGAGTCGCTGGAGGTAGAGGAAAAAGACTACAAAGAGCTGAAAGATATTTTGAGAGTTACGGCTTATTATAGAAATATACTTGAAGAGTTAAAAAAGAGATACTCTCTTGTAAAAGTAGTCCAAAGACTAATAGAAAACGAAGAGCTATTAGCGCTAGATAATGACGCGCTATTTGCCGACCTCGATGCCTATATCACTAAAATCGGATTTAATATCCTCTCAAAAACGGTAGATGAAGAGAAAATACATCTATTCGTACAAACCGATGCGGGTCTTGAAGAGATCATAGTAGACGATAACCTATTTACAAACCATCTTTTTGCCGAAGCGATACATATATACAACAAGCTAAAAGAGAAAAATCTCTCTCTTCTTGGAGGCAAGGATTATTTTGAAGTACTCTCTAGAGTAGAAGAGTCCGCAAAAAAAGGCGCTTACATTCAAAGATACAAAGGTCTAGGCGAGATGAATCCGGAGCAGCTTTGGGAAACTACGATGAATCCGCAAAACAGAAGGCTTATAAAAGTAACCGTAGAAAACATTAGTGATGCGGACAGTATATTTACATTGTTTATGGGCGACGAGGTCGAGCCTAGACGTAAATATATTGAAGAACACGCAAAAGACGTTAAACATTTGGACGTATAGTGAAGTACGGTGAGCAGATAATAGCTGATTTCGACGCCCAAAAAGACCTTGAAATTTGGCCCAACGAGCATTCAAAAAACTATGTTATCAAGATAACTCTGCCGGAATTTACCGCTCTATGTCCTAGAAGCGGTTATCCGGATTTTGGGACTATATACTTGGAGTATACGCCGGATAAGTGGGTAGTGGAGTTAAAGGCTATCAAACTATACGTTAATTCGTTCAGAAATAGGCATATTTCGCACGAAAATGTAGCCAATGAGGTGTTTGATACCCTTTATTCAAAACTAGCGCCAAAGTGGATGAAGCTGACATTCGATTTTGAACCTAGAGGCAATGTGCATACCGTTATCGAAATAGACAGTAGCAAGTTTCAAAAAGAGCTATAAAAACTAGCTCTTTTTCTTTTCCAGCGCTTCTATCTCCTCGGCAGTCATAAACATATATGAGAAATCCCTATCGAACTCTTCGCATTTTGGGCATATCTCCTCGCCCTCTTTTGATGCAAATGCCATCTTGCATCTCTTGCACACTATTAGGTTGTGTTCTATTGCCGTGGCGGCTTTATCAAACGCAAACATCGACATATCGTGCTCATATCCGTCCACAAAAGCCTTTGGCTCGCAAATATCGTTGCATATCGAGCAATCTATGCACTTGCCGCTTTGAAAATATATCTTTGAAAAGTCGTTCGAATAAAAAAGTGCGTTTGTCGGGCAAAACTCTACGCAGCTTTTGCAGTTTGTGCAGCTCTTATCGATTGTCTTTGAGATGCTAAACGAATAATCACCGCTTACAAATCTGTTAGTGTCTTCTATCGCCTCTTTAATGGCGTTTTTAAGAAGAATTCTCTTAAGGGGTAGTTTTGTTTTAGGTTTTTCTACAGACTCGTTTATCTCTTCTACTACGGCCGTAGAACGCTTGAATATGGTTTTGAAAAAGTCTCTTCTGTCTGTTTTTTTATCGCTTTTAACTTCTATGTTTTTATTTGCAAACTCTTTCAAAAAACTGTTTGTTTCAAAAATAGCAGCATCTATGGCGATTTTTAGTTTATCTTGTTTGTTTAGGTCGCACTCGTTGCAAGCAGAGAGATCCGCCTCAATTTTTCTATTGCTTTTTAGAGATAACGAAATGAGATGAGATGAATCAAAAACCGATAAGCATACCCCCATATCTTTGCATGAAAGCTTTAATGTTTCGCCTATTAGTTTTTGTTTTAGCTCGCTATTTTCTATACTAATCTCTTTGGCGATAAAGAAATTCGGCTCAAATTTTGATGATTCAAGCGCCTCGGTTGGGCATACTCCAACACAACCGTGGCAGAGCGTGCAGCTATTTTCGTCTATTGCTAACTTGCCTTTTCTGGTCGTGATAGCTTTTTGTGGACATATATTTATACATATCGAACACTCGTTGTATGCATAATCGTTCCTCAGACATTTTAGGGGTTCGACGGTAATTGCGAAATCAGACATTGAGAGCCTCGTAGTCTGAGAGCAAAAACTCGGTCGCAAAATCCAGAAAGTCGGTGTAAAACGGAGTTTCTACAAGCGATTTAGCACCTATAAAAAAAGGTATCATCCATTTTAGAACGTGTTTTCGCATAAACTCTTTTTGCGTCTTTGTATCTTCGCTCAAGACCAGATTTTGCATAAAGCCCAGTTCTATGGCTATATGATCCGGAGTAAGTAGATTGGTATTATTGAGGTTTATATCAAATCCGCTACCAATATAAAAGTTCATAACGGGGTTTTCGAGACCTGTCGAAATCTGATGTTTTGCATCTGTTATGGATGACTCCACTGGATGCGAATTTACCAAAAAAGCGCTCGTAAAATCGATGTTTAGCTCTTCATCAAGAGTATCGACATCGTTATCGTCAAAAAACTTCTTTGTATTTTCTCCGATGAGCTCTAAAAAATCAGGATTATTTTTTAGATCTTCTATACTTTTTTTCGAGAGTTTATCGGAAAAAACCGTCGACAAGAATGCGTATATAAAAGCTCTTTGTTTGTTGTCCATAAATGATAAGCCTTAGAGAAAAAAGTGATTTAAGAATAAAACAAAGGGGCTTTAAATACCCCTTTGCGTAAGAATTAGAGGCAGCCTTTGAAGAATGATTTACCTTCCGGTGGCGGAGCTTTATATGCTCTTACTTTGATTACGTTATCTTTTTCTAGCGTGCCGATGACGGTTACGTTATTCCTGCCTATACCTTCGTCAAGCTCGTGCAAAGCGACGCCTGCTGTGTCTAGTTTGTACGTTACGCCTTCGGAATGTACAAAAAGTGCAAGTGGACTATCAACTGTGCTGTCAAGTCTACAGTCTTTAAAATATCCCTTTTTGATGCACCATTCGGTTGCAAGAACACCTTTTTTTTCTACTTCGCCGGCAGCAGCTTTTACCTCTTTTGCTTCAGCTGAAGCAAAAGAGCAAGTAGCGGTTACGAGAGCTATAATAGATGAGAGTATTACTTTTTTCATAATTATTTTACCCCCGCTTTAAGAGTTTGTAGGAATGCTACTATATCGTCAATTTCGTTTGGTTTTAGATAGTCAAACGCTGGCATTGTAGAAGTTCTAGCGCCTTTATCGTCTACGTTGTACCAAACGCCTGACGGATGTGCGTTTTTGTTATATCCAGGCACTACCACCGCATTTGGGTTTAGGATAGACTCTTTTAGGTATCCCGCCGTCGCATATCCACCGATATTTGAAAGGTCCGGAGCCATATATGCCATAGGAGCTTTCATGTCGCCCATAGTGTGACATGCCGCACAGTTTTCAGATGCCAATTTTTTACCGTTTGCCGCATTACCTTTTGATTTTTCGGTAATTTTTGCTATATCGGCTTTGGCTTTCGGCGAATCTTTCATTTGAATCGGAGTCCAGCTTGATAGCCATTTATTGCCGTTTCTGCCGTCTTTTGCGCCATCCCATATAGCAATAGCCATAGGAGTTACGTCACAAGCTTTTGAGTATTCGTCGTTAAGCGGTTTTTTAAATACCGCAGTCCATTCTCCGGCTTTGTATGTCATAGACATCTCATAGCCTTTTGCATCTTTGACTTCAGTCATAGATCTAAAACCTTCGGCTACAAAAACTTTATTGTATTTTGAGCTTGCAAGAGCTTTTTGGGCAGCCTCTTTTTTCTTTAGCTCGTCGCCGAACATATTTAGGTTCTGTCTAACTTGCTGCATTGTAACGTCGGCATTTTCCGCTACAGGATATACCGCTTCGACATTTTTTTGAAGAAGTACGCTAACTTGTCTACCGTCGCTTCCCATGCCGATATAAGGTAGTTTATCCGCTTCCATGCAAGATGCAGGGAATTGCACCGCTACCGCATCACCGAAAAGTTTTGTGCTTGCCTCTTTTTGTTTTGAGTTTGTGGCATCTTTCCATTTTACGACAACCATCATCTCTTTATCATTAAAAACTACGCCAGCTTTTGCAGAGAGAGCCTTTAACCCTTTCATTTTTGCCGTAGCTTCTTTATCGTTATTGCCGATAGTAGTCTGCGGATAAAGCATTACGTTTTCAAGCTTTACTTTAGCAGCGTCAAGTTTGTCTGCTTTTACGGCAGTGATAAAATCGGCGGCGGCAAGGCTGATGCTAGCCATTGCCGTAAGTGTTAGTAACTTAACAGTTTTATTCATTAGTGCACCGCCTTGAATGATGTGAATTTACCCGCATCGTATCTGTGGTCTACAGGTTTTAGCGAGTTGTTGTGATGCGCATAATATCCCGCATCCAGTCTGAACATATCAGAGTGTTTATATGCAATTAGAAGGTCAAGAAGCTCTGATTTGCCAGTAGCTTTTCTAATTTCCATTTCGTCTTTTATTGTTTTGATAGCCGCATGAACTTCTTTGCCAAATAGCTCTTCAAGTTGCTCAGGCGGGATTCTATCGCTACCCGGAATCGGTTTGCCATTTGCGTCAAATTTTAGCGGTCCCGCTACTGGCGGTACGTAGTATACGTTTGGTCCAGTATTAGCTTGTGGAGTTAGCGGAAGCGCAACTTTGTATTTTTTTACTAGTTTGTATACTTGTCCCTCTTCATCATCAAGGAAACCTACAAATCTAATTCTACCTACGCATTGTTGCGCACACGCTGTCGGAAGACCTTTTTCGATTCTTGGGAAGCAGAAAATACATTTTTCTGATTTTGAGATTTTCGGGTTAAAGTATATTTTTTTGTAAGGGCAGCCGGCTATACAAAATCTATAACCTTGGCATCTCTCTTGGTCGACAAGAACTACGCCGTCTTGGCTTCTTTTGAATATTGCATCTCTTGGGCAAGAGGCTAGACAGCCTGGATTGTCGCAGTGGTTGCATATCCTTGGAATATAAAAGAAATAGTTGTCTGACGGGAAGTTACCAGCACCTTGGTCTTCATCCCAGTTTGGTCCCCAAATCGGAGCAGCATTAGCTTTGAACTCTACGCCTTTCGCTAAATCTTCGTGATTGAAATCCCATGGAGTACCGTAGCCTGTTTCTATTTCAGGAATTACGCCCTCTTTTAGGTTGCCCTCATTGTCGAAGCCACCGCCGGAAGTTCTCCAGTTTTTTGGATAGCCTGCACCGGGAAACGTCTCGACGTTGTTCCAGTACATATAATCTCTACCATTTCTATTTGTCCATTGCGTTTTACAAGCAACGGTACATGTTTGACAGCCGATACATTTGTTTAGGTCCATGACCATCGCAAGCTGTCTTTTAGATGCTACATTTGCTGACATATATTATTCTCCTACACTCAAGCGTTTTTAGCTTTTTCAATGTTTACGGCCGCATCGTATGCGTATTGGTTACCGTCCCAAAGACCGCCGAATTTTAGGTGTCCCCAGTTGTCTGCCATTTCAAGCAGGTTAAGTGATGTAGGAACAACGTCGTTTGGTCCTCTCATGCCTTTAAACATGTTTGGCTCCCAACCGTCCTCGATTACTAGGGCATCCATTGGCGCAGAGTGTGAAACTTTCGCCATTGCGAAGAATTGTCCTAGAGAGTTGTATACTCTTACATCGTCGCCATCTTTGATGCCTTTGATTTTTGCAACTTTATCGTTGATAGCTATCCAAGGCTTGCCTCTTTGAAGTCTCATTAGGAACCTAGAGTTTTTCCAGTTTGCGTGAATAGACCATCTAGCGTGCGGCGTTAGCATTTTGAACGGGAACGCTTTGTTTACAGGTGCGATATTCTCTCTTGCTGTATTGACGCAAGTTCCTAGTTTTATCCACATTTCGTGGTCAACGTAGAAAGTTTGTCTGCCGCTCAATGTTTCAAATCTTTCGAATTTGAACATTTGGTCTTCCCATGAGTTAAACGGTCTGTCTGCATATAGAGGAGATGTTTTTGCCGCTTTCTCGTTTAGAACAAGGAAACCGCCTGATTTTTTCATTTTCTCTATAGTGTAAGGCGCATACTGGTCGCATTTTTCAAGCGCAGCTTCTACCGCCATTTTATCTGTTCCAAGATATGGTTCAAGTAGACCTTCCGATTCTTCATCGTGATTTGTAAATTCATCATGGAATTTATCTAGTTCTCTTACACCGTCTCTTGTATATTTAGGGTCTTTTACTTTTTGTACAGGCCCTTTTTTCGCAATTTCTTGCAGTTTTAGAGATAGAAGTTCAAATATGCTCCACTCGTCTTTCGCTTCGCCTACCGGTTTTAGGTTGGCTACCGGGTATGCAAGGTTTGTAAATCTGTGGTATCCAGGCGAGCTTCTAAGGTCGAATACTTCATAGTGTGATTTTGCAGGAAGAAGTATATCTGCGTATATAGCAGTTTCACTCATTCTATAATCCACGTAAGCGAAGTATTTAGTCATCTTCAGGAACTCTTCCCTGTAAGTACTACCTTTTGTTCTTCTGAATTTAGAGTCTGCAACCAAAAGCGCTACTTCAGGTATCCAGAATGGCTTAGCTCTTTTTGCTCCTTTTGGATCTTCTGCGTAAGCTTTACCGTCTTTAATCATCTGTTCGATAATCGCTTTATACTCTTTTTTCTCGATACCTTGGGCTTTTTTTAGGTCTGCATCGGAGAAGTATCTATCGAAATCCTTCATACCGTTACCCATCATAAACTCGCCGAAGAATCCAGAGCCAAATCTTGCTTTGTATTTGCCAGCGTGCCCTGATAGTGCCTCAAGACCGGATAGAGAGAATTCGTTTTCAGTATTTAGACCGCCTCTAGGGCCGTATCTGCCTGTTAGACCGCAGATTGAAGCGATATTCCAGATATTCAAAATACCGTTGAAGTATTTGTTTAGTGCGAAGCCTGTAGTGATTTCAACTACTTTTTCTTTTGCGATATCGCGCGCCAGCTCTTCAACTATTGAAGGGTGTACGCCTGTTACTTTTTGCGTAGATTCCGCAGAGAATTTGGCAGCTTCAGCTTTTAGAAGTTCAAATACTGTTGTTACTTTTACGGTTTTTCCGTCTTGAAGCTTAACTTCCCAAGTTCCCTCTATTGCAGGGTCTATATCATAGCCCTTGTCTTTTAGCCTAAGAGTTTTAAGATCGCTTCCTTCTGTTCCAGGCATCAAAGCGATAGAGTTTGTTTTTGTGTTCCATGTATAGAACTGCTCTTCGAATTTGTGGTGCTCTTTCGCATCTTTTGCGTGCTCAAGATCGCTTCTTCTAAGAAGTTTTTTGTTGTCTAGCCTTACAAGGAACGGAAGATCCGTATAGGTTTTGATTGCTTGCGGCATATATAGTTTTTTGCTAATTAGCTCATGGATGATGCTCATCGCAAGGAAGTTGTCGGTACCCGGTTTGATCGGTACCCATAGGTGCGCGCGTGATGCAGATGCGTTGAACTCAGGAGTAATAACTACGATTTTAGCGCCGTTGTATTTACCTTCCCATACGAAGTGAGCGTCAGGAATCCTTGTTGCGGATGGATTAGCACCCCACATGATAGCTACGTTTACGCCATACATAAAGTCGTAAGTACAGCCCATGTTACCTTCGCCGTAAGCTACTGCTGCACCTGAGAACATGTCGCCTAGGTATGAAGCAGGATAAATTCTTACCGCGCCAAGCTGAGTAGAGAATCTAAGAGGGCCGCCCCTTCTACCTTCCGTCAAAAGACCTGTACCGGCATGAACCGTGATTGCGCCAGGACCTTTTTTAGGGTCTATCATAGTGTCGTATAGCTTTTGAGCTATCTCTTGAGTTGCCTCATCCCAGCTAATTCTCTTCCATTTGCCCTCGCCTCTTTTGCCCACTCTTTTCATCGGGTAGAGGATCCTGTCTTTTTCATACATTACTTGAGAGTGTTCAACGCCTTTGTTGCAGCCCCTTGGGTTGAAGTCAGGAACGCTTGGGTTGATTATAGGGTATCTTGCAGATTGGTTCTCTCTGGTTACAACACCATTGTGAGACCAGATTTCCCAAGCACAGTTACCTTGACAGTTAACGCAGTGGTATGCAAAGCCGTGCTCTTCTTTGTTACCGTAGGTAAAGTTGAACTCGTTTCTATATAGGTTTTCTGTAAAAGATCCGTTTGAATAGGCCTCTTTCGCATTTTCAATTTTTATTACGTTTGTTTTTGCAAACAGTGAGCCTTGTCCGGCTACAAGCGCTGCCGTTAGACCGGATGCTTTTAAAAAGTCTCTTCTATTTTTTACCATTGTTACCTTCTCCCTCATCGTCTTATCGGCATGTTCCAGTCGTTACCCCACTCATCCCAAGAGCCGGTATAGACTTTCACGTTTTTGTAGCCAAGTTTTTCTAGTACGCTTGCTATATAAGAACCTCTACCGGTACCGACGTGGCAATACGTATAGATGATTTTATCTTTTGTTACGCCGTTTTTATCAAGGATTGCTTGCATTTCATCCAAAGATTTGTAAGACATTTTTTTGTTTGCGTCGCTAAAATTTGTCCACTCGATAAATTTAGCGTTTGGAATATGCCCGCCGCGCGCTACGTTGTCAAGTTTTGAAGAGCCCATAATCTCTTCTATTCTTCTAGAGTCAATAATGATGTATTGAGATTTGTCGCCATTTTTCTCAATATCTTGAACCGCTTTTAGAACGTCTTGTTTAGAGACTATTATTTCATGGTTCATCTTTTTAGGATCGATTTTAAAAGTTTTTGGAGCTACTTGTGGTTCGTCGCCCTTAACTATTTTCACGCCCTCGGCTCTTAGCTGTGCTATACCGCCGTTTACTATTTTTACTTTATCGTGTCCGAATGATTTAAAGAAGTGCCATACGCCAGTTGCGTTCGGTCCCTTGAAGTCATCGTATGCGATTACAAGTGTATCGTTGTCTATGCCTTTTTTGCCGATATATTTTTCGGCCTCTTCAGGACACATATACAGCGGAGCACAGTGCATATCGCCTGTAATATCCGAATGGTGAAGGTGGTGAGCGTCCATATTCATAGAACCCTCAACGTGGTTAAGTTTAAAAACGTCGTCATTGTCTCCGCTTACAAAAACGACTCCCGGCTTGCCAACCAGTTCTTTCGCTTCTTTTGCAGAGATAGTAATATCATCTGCCAAAACGGAAACGACGGCAACCGAAGAAAATAGGCAAAAAGATGCCAATAGCTTCTTCATAAACGCTCCTTATTTTTGCTCTTCTTTTGCATTAATTTTACTTTTTTGCAAGGAAACAAATTTTAAGTAAACTTATCTTAATCAAGTCTTAATTATATTAAGTAAAGTTATTATTATTTTTATTTAATCA
>JAEMQC010000002.1 GCA_022758985.1 Campylobacteraceae bacterium | reverse complement strand
TTGCTCATCTGAGTTTTTATTATTTTAGCCTATTTTACAAGCAATTTGTATATATAAATGCTTTTTTGCTTTTTTATCTACGTAAAGACACCAATACGTCTTCAATTACATCGTCCAAGTCGCCGTCAAGTATCTCAAATACGTTTGAATATGCCTTTTCACTTCTGGTGTCTTTTACTTGCTGGTACGGCGCTAGTACGTAACTTCTTATCTGGCTTCCCCAGCCTATATTGCTTTTTTCGACCCCTGCCAGTTCCGCTTCCCTTTTTTCAAGTTCAAGTTCGTATAGCCTGGACTTTAGCATCTTAAACGCCTTCTCTTTGTTTTTGTGCTGGCTTCTATCGTTTTGGCACTGGACTACTATATTTGTCGGAATATGTGTTATTCTGACGGCGGAGTCCGTTTTATTGACGTGCTGACCTCCGGCGCCGGAGGCTCTATAGTAATCTATCCTGATCTCTTTTTCGTCTATCTCTATTTCGATGTCGTCGTCTATCTCCGGTGACACTAGCACCGAGCTAAAAGATGTGTGCCGTCTTGCGTTTGAGTCGTAAGGCGATATACGAACAAGTCTATGGATGCCGTTTTCCGCCTTGAGGTATCCGTAGGCGTTTTCGCCGCTTATTAGCACCGTAGCGTCTTTTATACCGGCCTCTTCGCCTTCTTGATAGTCTAGAATTTCGGCTTTAAAACCTTTTCTTTCCGCCCATCTGATGTACATACGGTATAGCATCGACGCCCAATCGTTTGATTCTGTACCACCGGCGCCGGGATGGATCGATACGATGGCGTTTCTGCCGTCATTCTCGCCGCTTAACATTACCTCGATTTCCATCTTTTTGATTTTTCGCTCCAGCTCAGGCGCTTCGGCAAAAAGCATCTCGACCGTATCGCTGTCGTTTTCTGAGTTTGCTATCTCGAAAAGTTCTTTTGAATCTGTCAGAGAGCTTCTGACATCCTGATATTTGTTAAACAGAGAGCTTAGTTTCGATTTTTGTTTTTGAATCTCCGAGGCTTTTGTGGCGTCAAGCCAAAAAGACTCTTCTTGCTCCATCTTTTCTATCTCTTTTAGTTTTGCGCTTATGTCGTCAGGTTTTATGAGGGCTACTATGTTTGATAGTTTTGATTCTAGTGTTTTAAGCAGCTCCGAGTACTCGTACGCGTCCAAAATTGTTTCCTTAATTTAGTGTATAATTCGCATAATTTATATGGTTTTAACTGCCGATTATAGAAAAACAAGGCTTTAAATTGAAAATTTTTCATAGTGCGAAAGAATTTAAAAACTATACAAAAAATCTACGGGGTTCCATCGGTTTCGTGCCTACGATGGGCGCCTTGCATGATGGACATATGTCGCTTGTGAGACGGGCGAAAGAGGAGAACGATTTTTGCGTCGTATCTATATTCGTAAATCCAACCCAGTTTTTACCCGGCGAAGACCTCTCTAAATATCCAAGGAGAATAGAGGCCGATACTAAGTTGTGCGAACTTGCCGGAGTGGACGCCCTTTTTTTGCCGACTTTAGAAGAGATGTATGAAGAAGATGAGCCTAGTATAAAAGCTCCAAAGATCAATGGATACGTGCTGGAAGGGTTTGTGCGTCCCGGGCATTTTGACGGCGTGCTAACCGTGGTTATGAAACTTCTTAACATCTCCTCTGCGACAAAAGCGTATTTCGGGCAAAAAGACGCTCAGCAACTAATCCTTATAGAGCAGATGGTAAAAAGATACTTTATGGACGTGGAGATTGTCGCCTGCCCAACGATACGAGAAAAAGAGGGGCTTGCTATGAGTAGCCGCAACGTATATCTAGATGAAGAGCAAAAAAAAGCCTCGCTTGCCATATCGAAATCACTTTTTGCTGCCGGTACGATGGTCGGAGCCGGTGAGCTGGACACTGCCAAGATAGAGGCAAGAATGAGAGAGGAGCTTGCTGGGCTAGACGTGGAGTATATAACTTTTTGCGATAGAAATTTGGGAAAACAAGAAAAAATAGAGCTCAAAAACTCTATCGTGCTAGTGGCGGCAAAGGTCGGTGCGACAAGACTTATAGATAATATTTGGATTTAAACGATGAAAACTAAAAAAAAGAAACTTTTTATGGTAAGCCTGGGATGCTCAAAAAACCAGGTTGACAGCGAGGTTATGCTCGGGCGATTACAAGACTACGAGATGACGAATGATTCCGGTGAGGCGGATGCCATTATCGTCAATACGTGCGGGTTTATCGATGCTGCTAAGCAGGAGAGTATAAATACGATACTTTCGCTTCACGGCGGCAGAAAAGAGGGCTCAAAGCTTGTAATGGCGGGATGCCTCTCCGAGAGATACAAAGATGAGCTGCAAAAAGAGCTAAAAGAGGTTGATATATTTACCGGGGTGGCGGATTATGCCAAGATAGACGAGCTCCTTGAGAGTGGCAAAGACAAGTTTACGGATGGAACTTTCCTTATAGACGAAGAGGAGAGGGTGGTAATCAACTCGAACTATCACGCATATATCAAGATGGCGGAAGGATGCAATCAAACGTGTAGTTTTTGCGCTATCCCCTCATTCAAGGGCAAGCTTTTTTCGCGCTCGCAGGAGTCGATATTAAAAGAGATAGCCGCTTTGAATAAAAAAGGATATTTCGACTTTAGCCTAATTGCGCAAGACAGCTCCTCGTATATGAGAGATAAAGGCGTCAAAGACGGACTTATCGGCTTAATAAAAAAAATAGACGCGCTTGATGGCGATTTTTATGCGAGAGTGTTATATCTCTATCCATCCACGACCGATGAAAAGCTGATAAGCGCAATTGCAAACGCCAAAAAATTCGTAAACTACTTTGATATGCCAATCCAGCATATATCAGACAAAATGCTTCGTATTATGAAAAGAGGCGCCGGCAAAGCTAAAACGGTGGAGCTACTAGAGAGAATGAGGGCTGTTCCGGATAGCTTTGTGCGGACTTCCATAATAGTCGGGCATCCGGGCGAAAGCGATGATGATTTTTCCGAGATGCTCTCGTTTATAGAAGAGTTTGACTTTGACATGGTGACGGTATTTGAGTATTCCGACGAAGAGGGCACGTCTGCTTATGAGATGGCGGACAAGGTTGACAAAAAAACCGTCTCAAAAAGACTTACTGCCATGAAAAAAGTGATAGCTAAAAAGATGGCAAAAAAGGCAAAGGCAGCCATAGGAAGAAGTTTTGAAGCGGTATTTGAAGGGGTCAGCGATGAGCATGAATTTTTGTTCAAGGCAAAAAAGAAGATTTGGGCTCCCGAAATTGACGGCGAAATACTGATAAACGAAAGCGAAGTCGAAAATCCACAGCTTGGCAAACTGTATAAAATGACCGCCACGGATGCGGCGAAGGATAAGATAATTGCAAGAATCGACGAGTCTGCTTGACGAAGCAGCCTTAGAGGCTCTAAGAGGTAGAAAAAATCTGCTTGCGTTTTCCGCAGGAGTGGATTCTTCGGCGCTTTTTTTCTTGCTTTTGGATGCGGGTATAGAGTTTGATATCGCGATAGTCAACTATAACACAAGGGTTTTTTCGAATGAGGAGGCCCTTTATGCAAAAGAGCTTGCACAAAAGTATGGCAAAGAGTGTTTTGTAAAAAGCGTGCGTCTTGATAGCTCAAATTTTGAGGCCGAGGCAAGAGGTGTCAGATATGCGTTTTTTGAGGAGATAATCGGTTTTGGAAATTATGAAAACCTTATAACGGCGCATCAGCTAAACGACCGTTTGGAGTGGTTTTTTATGAGACTATCCAAGGGTGCTGGCATCAGAGAGCTTATAGGGGGTAAGACGGTAGAAAAGAGGGGCGTATATACGCTTGTAAAGCCTCTATTAAACATTTCCAAGAAAAATATCTATGAGTATCTGCAGAGAAATAAAATAAAATATTATGAAGACGAGAGCAATATAGACGCCAAGTATGAGCGTAATTTTTTCAGGAGCGAATTCGCCAGCGCTTTTATGGAGCGTTTTGAGGACGGCGTAAGACGTAGTTTTGAAATTCTATCTAGCGAAGCCGCTTTGTTTGAAGTGCCGTTTTTGCAAAAAAATGAGCTAATTATCTTTAAAAGAGTGTCCGGCTTGATAGACGAATCAAATATCTCTCTGGCCCTAAAAAAGATAGGCTATTTGGCTTCCGCAAACCAAAGAAAAGAGATAAAAAATAAGGATTTTGATGCGGTAGTTGGCGGTCGTTTTTGTGTTTGCAAAAGCGAAAGGCTCATCTTTGTCGCACCGCATATAAGAGCCGTTATGCCAAAAGAGTTTAAGGAAAAATGCAGAATTGCGGGTATTCCTCCGAAGATAAGAGGATATCTGTTTGCAAAAGAGATTGATGTGAATATGCTAGAAAAAGAGCTGGCTACTTTTTCGGCTCTTTAGGCGGGTTTAGATAGTAAACTCTCAACATGAAATTTGATATTAGACCATCTCCTGCTGTGCCCATAACAAGAGGTGTTTTGACTTTTACTACCGCATTATCGTCGCTTAATGCTTTTAGGAACGAAAAAAGCTCTTTTGGCGCCGCAAATGTTGCAGTTACGTTGTAATCTTCGTAAAAAAAACCACCCTCTTTCTCTAGCGCCCCAGCTTTTTTTATCTCACTCTTTTTAAAATAGTTTTTCGCCAGACTTACTAGGCTTGTTTCGTCCGTCTTTTTTTCTAGCGCAGTAAGTATTTTTGCATTCGTCGTTTTGAGCGCTTTTAGCTTGCCGCTCTCTTCGTCGTGCCTCTCTTTCGCCTTTAGATATAACGAATACTCTATTTTATATATATCGCTTTGTTTTTTGTACTCTCTGATTGCCGGAATGAGCAGCATACTAAGCGAGAAGACGCATATGCCGACAAATATAAGTAGGAATGTTATCGCTTTTGCAAAGTCGAATTTTTTATTATCTTGCATGCGCAGCCTCTTCTTTGCCTTCCTCTTTTTCAAGCTTGTTTATAGATATGAACTTCATACCGTTACCGCTTCTGGAAAAAGAGGTCTCGCTTGTGGTGAATATAGATTTTAACGCCGGCGCTAAATGTAGATTGTAAATCTCTTTTGACGGGGTGTTGCCGTAGAGCACTAGACAGTTCGATGAGACCTCTATCTTTGTCAGCATCACCTGATCCGGGATAATCGCAAATATATTTGCTATATTATCTTTTAGCAGAGTGTTTGATGTTTTTATCTCTATTGCAAACGCAAGCTCTTCTTTTAACATATCGTAGTTTGATTTTAGTCTAACTGCGTCTGCGCTTAGGAATTTTCTATCTATCATCGCTTTTTTTGTTTTATCTTGCGTCGCAGATATTTCATACTCAAGAGCTATGTATAAAGCCATCAAAATCGATGTTGATATAATGATGAAAGCTAACCAAAATTTCGTATCTCTTTTTAATAGACTCTTGCGTCTGGGCTTTATAAAACTTGTTTTCAATATAAAACCTCTTCTATGGCGAGGTCTGATGTTATATCGCAAAGTTCTATTTTTTTATGTGTGACCGGAAGCATTATTTCGTTTTCAAGCAGATTTTTTATATCCGGAGACTCGAAATAAGGGTCGGCTATCGATATTTTTTCAATAAAGCTGGACTCATACATAGGGTTTTTGTAAAACTGGTTTAACGACGTCTTTACGAAGTCTAATATCCTAAGATCGCTTCCGAGCGATTCTATGCTCATCGTAGAAACGTCTTCTTGTTCGTCGGATGGAATATTCATAAATTCGGACATTTCAGAATTGTCTTCTTTTAGGTCAAGGGCTATATCGTCCAGATCTACGAGCTTCTCTTCGTCAAATTCGTCCTCTTCCCCGAAAATCTTCTCTTCTTGTTTTTTTGTTTCGTTCTCTTCTCCTTGCGGCGTATCGGCTTTTAGTATTATGTAGTTGCTAAAAAGCAGCGAATCTTTCGTAAATATGGCTATCGTAGCCGATGTTTTTTGTTTTAGGATGCACATCGTAGGCGTAGAGTCTAGTTCGCTATCAAAAAAGCTTTTTAAAACGACTATGGATGAAAATAGGCAGTCGAGCCCGCCGAGTTCCTCGAACTCTTTTTGTGTAGATTCGATATCGTAGTTACTGGCAAAGATGGACCATTTTTTGTCTATACAGATAACGGATGCGTTTGTTGTATCTATCTCGTATTTTTCAAAGCTCTTTTTGTCGCAGCCCGGAACCCCGCCTTGATTGATTGAGTTTATTATGGTTGCAGTATAGAATATGCTGTATTTTGCAAGTAGGTTTTTTACGAATTCGTCCAGCAGCTTTGCCGACTCTCTTGTTTGTATCGAAAAGCGTTTGCTCTCTCTGCTTATTTCCGTTTTATTTTTGAGTATTTTTACGCATACGTCGCACGTGTCGCCGTCTTTGATTATCGCTATATATGCCGTCTTTACGAATCTTCTTATTATACTGCCAATCACGGCTGCCTACTCTTTACACATGGGATGGGCGTTTAGGTAGCCGCTAAGCTTTTTGCTCATGCCTAGCTTTGTATAAACTTGCGTCGTGGATAGCTCTTTATGTCCAAGCAGTTCGGATACATCCACGATTCTTGCCCCTTTATTGATTAAATCCGTAGCAAACGAGTGTCTAAGCTGATGTGGCGTAGCCTTTACGCCGACTCTCTCGAAAATTTTAAACAACCTATATCTTAGACGATTTTGGCTTAACGGTTTTTCTTTTTCCTCGAAAAGATACAGTTTCGAACAGTTTTCAAGCCTATATTTTTCGATTAGCTCAAAAACTTCTGGAAGCAGTGGAATCATTCTATCTTTGCCGCCTTTGCCGTGCACTACCTTTACCCATTCGCTTCCTATATCTAGCAGCTTTAGATTTTCTAGTTCTGAAATCCTAAGTCCAAGTGAGTACAGCATTAAAAGGAGCAGCTTTTCGCCACTATTTTGACACTCGTTTATCGCTTTTTGTATTAAATCTTTGTGTATTGGTTTTGGAAGAGTTTTGGGCGTCTTAATTTGCTCGTCGCCTATCGTTTTTATCTTAAATCCCATGCTTTTTTTGTATTCGAAAAACGATCTTAAGGTAGAGACTTTTTTTGCTATCGTTTTTTTTGCTAGCTTCGATATTTCTAGACGATAACCTCTTATGTCATATATTATTCGTCCGTTATCCTCGCTAATTTCTACTTTTGGCGCTGCTTCAAGAAGCGTTTTTTTGTATGTATATATTGTCTGGGGGCTGTATTTTCTTATGTTTGTTAAATAGTCTAAAAAGGCGTTTATCTCATCACTTTGTAGCATCTTTTAGCATCTGTTCCCATATTATCTTTTTTGCTTCCTCTGGCGCTAGCCCTGAAACGTCTATTACTTTATCGGCAAAAAAGCTAATTTTTGAAAACGGCTTCGGGATTATGAACTTATCCCAGCTCTTTAGTTGCCAGCAGTTGTCGCAGCTATAGTTGAACACGACAATTCTCGCCTTTGTTTTTTGTGCTAGCGCCACTATGCCATCAGCCACGGAGTGCCTAGGTCCTCTCGGTCCGTCCGGCGTAATAGCTATATCCTCGCCGTCTTTTGAGGTTTTGATGGCCTCTATGAGTACCCTTGCGCCGCCTTTGGAGCTTGAGCCTCTTATGCTGGAAAAGCCAAAATATGAGATGATTTTTGCGATTATCTCACCATCGAAATGTTCGCTTATCATGACCGATATTTTATGCCGCCCTCTTATTTCTTTATACAAAAATGGCTGCATCAGAAGTTCGCCATGCCAAAAAGCGACTATAAACGGCTCGCTAGGATATGACGGGGCTAGTTTGAACTCTTTTTTGCATGTTAGATATATTAGACGGATAAGCAGATTTGCGAGTGGTGGGATAACTACGGAGAGAATCCGCCTTTTTCTCTCTTTAGATAAGATGGCCACTTAGGGCGTGCCTCCCGGCCTTTGTTATTTCAACGTCGACTAGTTGTCCTAAAAGCTCTTTGTCGCTTTCGAATTTTACGCCAAATCCAGAACCGGTCTTGCCAAAGTAGATATCCCCGTCTCTACTTTCTACAAGTATTTTCTCTACTTTTCCAACCTGTCTCTTGTGTGCGGCCTCTTGGATTTTAAGCTGTGCGCTTTGCAGCGTCAAAAGACGCATTTTTTTTATCTCTTCATCTACCTGGTTTGGCATGTTGGCTGCTTTTGTGAGCGGTCTAGGTGAGTACGCAAAGGAGAACATAAACTCAAACCCGACCTTCTCTACGACTTCCATCGTCTCCAAAAACTCTTCGTCGCTCTCTCCTGGGAAACCGACGATTATATCGGTGCTTATCGTAGCTTCTGGGCAAAGCTCTCTTATTTTTGCGGCTTTTGAGAGAAACCACTCTTTCGTATAGCCTCTTCGCATATCTTTTAGGACTTTCGAGCTGCCGGCTTGGAGAGGGAAGTGCATATTTTTGCATATCTTTGGATTTTTGGCAAACTCCTCTATAAACTCATCGTCCGCATGAAGTGGGTGTGGAGAGGTAAATCGTATCCGCTCTATCCCATCTATCTTGCTAACTTCCCTTAGAAGTGCGGTAAAGTTTATGCTTTTATCTTTGAAGCCTTTGCCGTAGTTGTTTACGTTTTGACCGAGCAAAACTACCTCTTTTGCGCCTTTGTCGGCTGCTTTTTTGGCCTCTCTTAAGATGAGCTCCATCGGTATAGAGACCTCTTCGCCTCTAGTATGCGGCACTATGCAGTATGCGCACTCTTTGTCGCAGCCTATGGATATGTTGATAAGCGCCTTATAGTCATTTTGCCTATATTCGCCGAACATATATGAGGAGTCGTCGTAGTTTATATCTATCTCTACCGATTTATCTTTTGCCACGGCGCTTTTTATCTTTGAGACGTTTCTAGCACCCAGTACGAAGTTCACGGCCGGCGCTTTTTTTATTATCTCTTCGCCAAGATGGCTTGCCGTACACCCGCAAACGCCTATTTTTGCGCCCTCTTTTTTTATTTTTTTGAATGCGCCTATTTCGCTAAATAGTTTTTGTACCGGTTTTTCTCTTACTGAGCAGGTGTTGATGATGATTAGATCTGCGTCTTTCGGGGAGGTTGTGAGTGCGTAGTTATCTTTTTCGGTCAATTCGGCTATGATATGTTCGGAATCCCGGACATTCATAGCACAACCGAGAGTCTCTATATAGAGAAGCTTTTGGGACATTATATTATGTGTACCTCGTACATATAGTCTTGCTCATCAAGACCGTATTTTACCTCTCTAAGATATATGCTTGCGCTAATTTTTTCAACTTTTTCCACAAGTGCGATTAGGTCTTTGTGGGAGTTTGATTTGTCAAAATAGTATATGCAAGGTCTTTTAGCTGCGACCTCTTCCAATAATTTTTCTACGGTTATAGTTTTTGGGTTAGAGTTGACATCTTCCCGTGCGAGCTTAAGTTGCATCGTCATTTCCTTGAAATTCGTGTATAAAAACCGAGGCGATTATATCCAAAAAATACTTAAAGCTTAATGTGATTTAAAGCTTGTTTTAAGTAAAATTTGCGCCTTCACAAAAAACAAAAAATCCATTAATAATTTTCGGTTTTTGTCTATTAAGAAAATAAGTAAAGGGAATATTACTTTGGAAAAAATACTCGACATTGCAGACTCGATTGCCTACGAAAAAAGTCTAAATCCAAAAGACGTAAAAGAAGGGATCAAAAACGCTTTGATTAAGAGCGCAGCGAGAGCTATCGGCGAAGATCTATTTTTTGACGTTGAGTTTGACGACGAAAAAAGAAGGGCAAGGCTATATCAAAAAGTTTTGGTTGTAGCCGACGACGACCCGCTTGTCGAGGATGGCAAAAACTACATTAACGTCTCTGAAGCAAAAACGATAGACGAAAGCCTAGAGATCGGTGACGAGCTAAGATACGACATCAATCTCGAAGATTATGGCAGAAATATAGTAAATATTATGCATAGAGAGCTTGAGAATGAACTTCAAAAGCTAATAGAAGACGAAATTTATAAAAAATACTCAAAAAAAGAGGGCAAGATAGTCTCTGGACAGGTCGTAAGAGTCGACGGTGAGGGCAATACCTTTATCGAGATAGACGAAATCAGGGCGCTTATGCCTAGAAAAAATAGGATAAAAGGCGAGAGCTTCAAGGTAGGAAATGTCGTAAAAGCCGTTCTTAAGACGATAGATACGAATAAAAAAGGGATAGGACTTGAGCTTACGAGAACCAGCCCTAAGTTCCTAGAAGAGCTAATGAGGCTTGAAGTGCCGGAAATAGCGGATGGTATAATCGAGATTAAAAAATGCGCAAGAATTCCGGGCGAGAGAGCGAAACTTGCGCTTCTTTCGAATAGCCCAAGAGTCGATCCTATCGGTACGGCCGTCGGTGTTAAAGGCGTTCGTATAAATGCCGTATCAAAAGAGCTTAAAAACGAAAATATAGACGTTATCGAATACTCGGATGTTCCGGAGCTATTTGTCTCTAGAGCCATGAGCCCTGCTGCCGTAAAAAGCGTATCTATTCAGGGTGAGAAAGCGATAGTTAGCGTATTTGAAGGTCAAAAGTCAAAGGCGATCGGAAAATCAGGCATAAATATCAGACTTGCGTCAATGCTCACCGGATACCAGATAGAGCTTCTAGAAGAGGGTGGCTCGGCGTATCCAAAAGAAGGCGGTGCGGAAGAGAAGAAGCCGGCATCTTCAAAAGCTGCGCTTGAGGCGTTGTTTAGCTAAGACCTTTTAACAAAAGGATTTAGTTTCAAGAGGGCAATATCCGCTAGGATGTTGCCTATAAGCGTCAAAAACGCTCCTATCATCGTAACTCCCAAAATAACCGGATAATCCCTACTAATTACGCTCTGGTAAAAGAATAGCCCCATTCCATTGATGGCAAATATGCTCTCTAGTATGACGCTTCCGCCTATTATTCCGGGAAGGGAGAGGCCAAGCATGGTTACTATCGGATTTGAGAGGTTTGGTAGTATATATAAGAATACGAGCCTGCTTTTGCTAACCCCTCTAGAAATCGCAAAAAATACGTAATCGGACTTTAGTATCTCCGCAGTGAGAGATTTGATATAAAGCGCCAACGAGCCAAAAGATGTTATTACTATTACCGCTATGGGTAAAAACAGATGGTGTGACATATCCAGATAGTAGCCAAGCGCCCCGGCTTCCTCTTTTGTCGTGGACGATACCCCCGAAATCGGGAAAACTCCTAAATATATTGAGAAGAACATTATAAAAATCAGCGCAAGATAGAACGAGGGCATAGCGAAACTCACAAGGGATGCGCCGACCGTTGCCTTGTCTGCGGTTTTACCACTTTTTATTGCCGCATAGATTCCGGCCGTTATGCCAAAAACGAATATAAAGAGCATCGATATTAGGTTTATGGCCAGCGTAATCGGTAGGCGCGATAATATCTCCTCTTTAACGCTTTTGCCTGTAGAGAAAGAGATACCAAACTCAAGCGAGGCCATACTTTTGATCCAGCTCAGATACTGTTCGGTTAACGGTTTATCAAGACCGTATACCTCTTTTAGCGTCTTGATAGATTCTTCCGTGATATTCGGGTTTAGTTCCCCGGCGGCCAAAAAACTATTCGGAGCCATTTTGACAGCCGCAAAAGAGATAACCGAAATAAGAAGGAGCATCAAAAAAGTATAAAGAAGTTTTGAAAAAAAGAGCCTCATCGTATTCTTCTAAACAGGTAGTATCCGTAACTTCCAATGGAGGCTATGGCCAAAATCGGCATATACGAGCCTATAGGACCGTAAAAAGAGAGTTTCGAGAGTGTTGTTAGTATTCCCCATCCGATCAGGGTGGCAAATATCCAGAATGCAGCAAATTTGGCCTGCATAAAACCTCTGGACGCAACAGGTGTATGGTAGCCCAATATAAGAATAAAAAACGGCGCAAATAGCGGCATAGAGATTGCGCTAAAAAGAGCTGCTTTTATTTTTTCTAGACTTAGTTTTTGATCTTTTAAAAGCCATATTGCGCTAATCGCATCGACTATATTGAGCCCCTCTCCGCCCTGTGAGATATTATCCAGTATTTTAGGCTTAAATCCCTCTAATGTTTTTAGCTCTTTTTGTGCAGAAGTCGTCATATAAGGCTCTTTTGCCTCGTCCAAAAATAGCGTTTTTGCCTCTTTAAGGGTCCAGCTATCATTTTCGAAAATAGCCTCTTTTGCTTCGACTACGTAAACAACCGTATTTTCGTTTACGCCGACTATCTTAATATTCTCTGCGCTTTTAGAGAGCGGATTTAATGTTTTTATGTAGATGAATTCGTTTTTATACTTGAAAAATAGATCTTGCACCCTCTCGGAGGCATGCTTGTTTTGGAGTATGGCCCTAGCGTCGTCGTAGTAGTATCCGGCTTTTGTAAAACCTAGCATCATATAGATAAGAGCGGCAGTTATGGAGACCAAAAAAAACGGCTTTATAGCCTCTTTTTTTGACATCCCTAAGCTCTCAAGTGCGGTTAGCTCGTTGCTTCTTACAAGATATATAAAGCTCCATATCGCACCAAATATCAGCGCCAGAGCCAGCGTTATTCTGAGAGCGGCAAACGATTGGAAATAAAAATAGAGCACCGTTAGGTTTGCGGATGAGGGTATATTTTTTTGATTTTGTAGATAATCGATGAGCAAAAAGAAGAGCTCAAGCCCAAGCAAGGTTATAAAAAAGTTTTTTGCGTATAGCTTTGCTAGATATATTTTTGCTAGGCTCACTGCTCTTTTTCCGATTTTGGATTTCTGGTAAATTTGCTAGACACGGCCGCCAAATCCCCTTTTGTAAGCTCTAGTACTGCATCCGCCGCAAGCTCCAAAATTTCTTCTATTATCTCTCTTTCGCTTTTGGTAAAGTCGCTTAGGCAATAATCTGCAATCTGCGCTTTATGTTCAGGCTTTCCGATGCCGACTCTTGCCCTATAGTAATCGGCGCCTATATGCTTGTCTATTGAGCGAAGCCCGTTATGTCCGGCGTGTCCGCCGCCTTTTTTGAAACGCAAGGCGCCTATGGGCAACTCTATTTCGTCATGGATTACTATGACATTTTCTATTTTAAAGTAGTTTTTAACGGCCTCTACGCTCTCTCCGGAGAGGTTCATGAAGGTAGTAGGTTTTAGAAAATATAGCTGCCCTGAGCGGTATAGCTCGCCTTTGAACTCTTTTTTTGATAGATTTGTAGTCTGTGATTTGCTTAGCAGTTTGTCAATCGCCATAAAGCCGGCATTATGACGATTGTGAAGATACTTATTTCCGGGATTTCCCAGTCCGACTATTAGCCACAAAAAATGTGCCTTCCCAGTAAATTTAAGAGCGGCTAGCCGCAAGAGCCGTCTGCTGAAGAGCTAATTTTTGGCTTCGCCGAAAATTTGAGCATCAGTCAGAACTTTTATTATTTAGCCTTAATAACGCCGACTACGGCATCTGAACCAGGATGTCTGATGGTAACACCTTCAAGCGGCTCAACTTCTCTTACAAGTACCGTATCGCCTACGTCTAAGCCTGATACATCTATAGTAATTGCATCCGGAAGATTTTCAGGTTTACATTTAACCTTCAGTCTTCTTTTGCTCATAATAAGAACGCCTTTGTTTTTAAGACCAATAGGAGTTCCAACTGTTTTTACAGGCACTAGGAATATTGAAGCTTCTCCGTAGTTTAGGATTCTAAGGTCTACGTGAAGTAGGTCGTTAGTTACTGGATCTTTTTGATAGTCTTGAATGATTACTTCGTGTTCTTTGCCACCGACTTTTACTTTAAATTTCAAAGACGGTTTGTTTTTTACGAATTTCATAAACTCATTTTTTTTGAATGCACAATGGATATTTTCAGCGCCTTTACCATAGATATTAGCGATTAGATAACCATCTCGTCTCAAGCTTTTCGTTGTTTGCTTGTCGATACTCTCTCTAAGTATACCTTCTAGCATTGTGTTTTCCTTAAAAATTTTTTGGGACGAAATTATAATAAAAAAAGGCTTAAATTTTTAGTTTTATCTGCGTTTCCTCTTTTTCGCTATCTAGTTTATTTCCTCTGGCTTTTTCGCCTACGCCCGTAACCCCGTGTATGACCAGTTTTAGATTATCCGGACTCGTAGCGTTGCGTACCGCCTCATCTTCGGATATCGCTCCGTCATAATAAAGATCCAAAAGCGCCTGGTCGAACGTCTGTGTGCCATATACCTCCTTTCCCTCGGCTAGGGCGTCTTTTATCTCTCCATCACGGTTTTCTCTTATCATATCCGCAATTCTAGGAGTCTTTAGCAGTATCTCCACGGCCGCCATTCTTTTGCCATCTTTTGTTCGCACAAGCCTTTGAGAGAGCACGCCGTGCAGTACGCTAGACAGCGCCCCTCTGATACGGTTTTGCTCGTTTGTCGGAAACATACCGACTATTCTGTTTATCGTCTCTTTCGTATCGGCCGTGTGAAGCGTAGATAGTACTAGATGCCCGGTTTCTGCGGCATGAAGGGCTATTTCTACGGTCTCAAGGTCTCTCATCTCACCGACTAGTATTACGTCTGGGTCTTCACGGAGAGCGCTTCTAAGGGCGTTTGAAAAAGAGAGCGTATCCTCGCCTATACTTCTTTGGTTTATGACTGAGAGCTTATCTTTGTGTATAAACTCTATCGGGTCTTCTATCGTAATGATATGTTTTTTTCGATTTGAATTTATAAGGTCTATTATCGCAGCCAGAGTCGTAGATTTACCGCTTCCGGTGACGCCGGTCACCAGTATTAGCCCTCTTTGTGCATCCTTGAAGCCTTTTACACTTTCTGGAAGTTTGAGGTCTTCGACCGTCATGATTTTGACCGGAATAGTTCTAAATACCATTCCTACGCCGTCTTTTTGGAAAAACATATTTACCCTAAAGCGGTATTCATCGCTTAGACGGAACGTAAGGTCTATCTCTTTTTGCTGTACGAATTCGGTAAATCTGCTTCTTAGCATCTCTTTGGCTAGAGTCATCATCTCATCTCTACCAAGCACATCATCGCTTATGGCGTTCATCTCGCCATGGACTCTTGCATAAGGTCTACCGAGTGCTTTTAGGTGCAAATCGCTCCCGCCAAGCTCTACCAGCTTATTGAGATACGACTTTAATATCGGTATTTGTTTGTCGTCAAATTGGGGGCTTTGCGGCTGTTCCATCGAATTCTCCTATGCTAGTTCGTCAAGTATCTCTTTGAATGCGGCTTCAAACTGTTTTAAGCCGTCCATCAAAAGCTCGTCGCATATTTTTTCAAAATTAATATTTTCGTCTTTTAATTTCTCAAAAAAAGCATCTATTTCGCTCTGTGCTATCGGAAGTTTGGCTGTTTTTGCCGAGTTTGCCATTGCCGCCACTACCGTATCCAGAGGGGCCGTGTTTACCGAGTTTGGAGCTATTAGTTCGTCTACGTAGTAGTGCGGCGCCAAATCATTTCCTTTTACGCCCGTGCTAGCAAACAGCGTTTTTACATTCGGTAGCCCATAGCTCTCTACTAGATTGTAGTGCGCCGCAGCTCCCATCACACCTACTCTGTTTTGAAGCTCTTTTGGAAGCGATGGGTTTAGCAGTCTATCAAACCTGCTTACAAATACAGAGATTACGAATTTTGCTTTTTTAGCCCCGCTTGCTTTGATTGCATCCAATACGCCTTTTGTCTGCTCTAGTCCGAATATTAGCGTGGCGTTGACGTTTATCTCTCTTTTTGCTAGCTCCTCTATGACTTTGTAGCCCTCTTTTGTAGCAGGGACTTTTATCATGACGTTTGGTTCATCTATCTCTTCGAATAGCCTGACGCCCTCAGCCACGCTATCTTCGACGGAAGCAGACAAGAACGGGTCTATCTCGATACTCACAAACCCGTCATCGCCGTTGTCGTATAGCGGTCTTAGGGCCTCGGCTGCCTCTTTGATATCCTCTTTTGCAAGTGTCTCATACTTCTCTTTTGCGCTTTTGCCGCCAAGTTCTGAGAGCCTACTTTTGTACGCCGGACTCGTAAGTATTGCATTTTTAAAAATTGCGGGATTGCTTGTCGCTCCGTTTACCTCGCCGTTTTTGATGAGTTTTCTAAACTCGTGTTTGATGTAGTCTCTTTCGATAAAATCAAGCCAGAGTGAGAAGTTTATATCTTTTACGAACATGCAAATTAGCCTTTTTTGTTTTGATTTTATCAAAAAAAATTTTCTGTTTCTCGCTGAGATTGGATTCAAAAAACTTGACATCCACAAAGCCGACCACCGCTATAGGAATTATGTCGCTATTTTTTGAAAAAAGTTTTTTGGAACACCCTTTGCTCTTCTTTGCCAAAAATTGCGGGGGCAGAAATGCAAATAGGCGGCATAAATTCGTTTATCTCTCAACTCTCCTCACTCTTCCAAAAAAAGACCGACCAGACCAACCAGTACAGTCTGCCGAGCGGCGAAATAACGATCAACTCCATCATAGAAAAACTCTCTATCGACAAAAAGACGCAGATGAAGCGGCAAGAGATAGAACGTACGCTTACTGGATTTGGCAAGGAGGTGGACGAGTACGTCAGACGTATATCCGAAGCGAGCGCCGAAATCTATCGTGCGACGCTGGAGAGCGAGCTAAAAAACAGAGTCAAAGAGATGACGCAAAAAGAGCAGGCAAGCAGAGTTGCGGCATACCAAAGCGCAAACTCATACCAAAATAGCTACGCACACTTCGGACTAAACCTCTACTCATAAATAACGGAACGCAAAGTGCAAAAGCAAAACTTCAGGCGCTTAAGTTTAGTCCATTTGAGGCGAGCGCACCTCTAAATCTAGAGAGAAATCCGGCCATCTCTTTCGAGTTGCCGTTATTCATCTGACTTAGCACTTTTATACCGCTATCGAGAATGGCCGGGTCGTTTTTGAAAAAGCCTGAGTTGCCATTCAAAGCATCGACCATGCCGCCGCCGCTAATCGCTTTTTGAGCCTCTTGGTAGCTTTTTGCCACAAGATGCAGAGATTGCGCCGCTTGTATTTTTTCGTTCGGGGACATGTTAGCCGTAGCCCTGGCAAAGGCGGCATACTCTTCGTCGCTCATGCGCCTTATGGTGTCGAGCCCGTACGTCTCCCTGGCTTCTTTGTACTCTTGCTTCTCTTTTTTTTGGCTCTCCTGCGTTTTATCCGCAGACGATTTGGACGGTTTTGCTACTTCGTCGGCCTTTGCCTTGCCGTCATTTAGCTCTTTATCTAACGATCTGTTTTGTAAAGAAAGGGAGGAATCGGAGGTTACGCGCATCAAAAAGCCTTTATCCTGATAATAAAGGCCTTCAAAGCAAAAATCGCTCCAAAGAAGCTAGGCTAGAACTTATAAGAGAGATTCATCCAAAACATCTGCCCCATGTACGGAATATCTTGATTATTCGGCTGATTGAGCGGCATATAGAGTGTTTTCAAAGTTTTACCGAATACGTTTTGAACACCCACAGATAGGTCTAGATTTTTCACCACGCCCTTGAACTGCTGGGTTATATTGAGATAATCCTGTGGCGCCACATCGCCGTTACTTTGCTTCATGAAACCGTAATTAATTGGCGTAGCGGTGTACTCGCTCTTTCTCTCTTTGCCGCTAATATAGTGATACCAAAAAGTAGTCGGATATTTTGTACTTTGATTGACGGTTAAAATTATGTTTGACATCAAGGTTGGAGCCAAAGGAAATGACCCGGCTTTATATTTAAACCCGTACGGGCTCATACGCTCTTCCGCTCTTGTTTTATATAGAGCGCTATTAAAGCCTAGACTAAAACTATCGGCGCTATATTTATACTCTAGCTCAACCCCTTGTATTATCCCGCATTTTGGAAGATTGAGCGTCTCATATGAATAATCATCCATAGTAATCATGTCATAAATTCTAGACTCAAACACCGTGGTTTTAAGGACTGTTTTATCTTGCCTATATATATGCGAAGCCTCCACCGTATCGACTGTTTCGGATTTGATACCGGGAATTCCGGACGTTTCTGCAAAAGTAGGAGGCCTGAAAGCTCTAGCGTATTGGGTCTTTAGTATATTGCCCTCGTTTAGTCTATACACAATAGCTAGTCTAGGCGACCATCCCATGCTTTTTACATCCCCGCTAAAGGTATCGTATCTGGCGCCGTAGGTAATTGTGGCTTTATCCGTAAAGTCCCAAGAGTCCTGAATATAAAAAGCTTTTTGCCCTCTGTATGTATTTTGCGGGGCAACTACATTACTATATACATTGTCGATTTTCCATATATTAACCGCAGGTGGCGGCGACCAAGGGCCGACATAAGAAAAATTTTCATATCTTGAGTCTTTTATATTTTTTGTAGATTGAATAAATAATCCACCTACAAAATGATGGTCGTCCGTTTTATAGTCGGCATCAAGTGTGGCGTGCTTTCTTTCTTCTTTGTATATAAATCTTCTAATACCGTCTATTCCGGTCGCATTATTCATATAATTAGCCGATACTCGTAGATAATCGTCAAGTTTGCTTTCCATGGTATCGATGCCAATTTTTGGCGTTAGATAAAAATCACCGAATTTAAACTCTTTTTGTGCGCCGACTTGAGTATAAACCTCTTTTCTAACCATTTTATTGTCATCTTTTGGAAGCATATCGGTCGGATACCAATTACCAAAAGCGCCTTGCGCCGATTTTGTCTCCAACCGATTTAGCCAAACTTCAAAAGAGTTATATCTAGAGTCAAATAAAAAATTGTAGCCTTTTGAGCCGTTGGGAAGATTGCCGGGACCATATCCCGGGGCATGGTTACCGGTCATACTATTGGCAAAATTTCCATTTTCGCCTATGTAAAAATTGTAGCCCTCGGTATCAAAAATCAAAAAAGATGAACTTAGCTCTAAAGCGTCTTGCTTGTAATTAAAATCGGCGCTTGCGGATGTCGAACTTTTGCCATCACCCTGATACCCATAATTTGCCGATAGCTCATTACTGTCCGCTTTTGTGATTATATTGATAACGCCAAATATTGCGTTATCCCCATAAACGGCAGAGTCCGGGCCTCTTATTATTTCTATTCTCTCTATTTGATCTACCGCAACAGGGAAAGATATAATTCCCCTTCCAAAAGTAGAGCCGCTCCATATTTGCGAGCTCAATGCCCTGCCGTTGAGAAGCCACTTTATCTTGACGCCTTGTCCGCCGTATACCGCACCGCTTCCTCTTAGCGCATTGACCGAGCTATCCATACCGACTATCATATCAAGCGCATTTGGTTGATTGAGGTTCAAAATCCCGAGCGCCTTTAGCTCTTCGCCTCTGATGATGTTTACCGTTCCTGGTACATAGTCGGCATTTATTCTAGTCTTTGTGGCTATCTGGGTAGTCTCCTCCAGAATTTTCGATAGCTCATTGGCTGACGCCGTTACGCAAACGGCTAACACACAGGTTATGGCAAACTTGTTCACAAACGCTCCAAAATATTTTTACAAGTGTAATATTTTAATTTACAATAATAAACTAAAATATTAGATAAAATAATGGTATTCTATACGCAAAAAAGGGCATTTTTATGACAAGAAAAGTATCACTTTTAATTTTTTTGCCTAAATGTTTCTTTTTTGCGCTAGAGATGTCAAAAACATAGAGGCGCAAAAGCTTGCAAGATATGCCACGGTGTGGCCTACAAGGGACGGCGCCCTCTCTGCAATCTACAGCTGCGGCTGTTTTTTAGCTCGGATAAGCAGAAATTTTTAGATGTTTTATCGGTTGGTACCGCAGAGTATGAGCCACTGACGGTAGTAGCCATAGGCAAAAGCAGCAAAAACAGAGGAGTTTGCGCCTCAAAAATTCTTCTATCTAGTTTCAGGGTCAAAATATCGGCCATTACGTCCGTTTCCGCCGTTGCGTTTGGGTCAGATATATACTCAAAAAGGAATTTTATAGTTTGGCGCCAAATGAAGCCTTTTTGTTGTAGACCCTGATATAGTTTTTCCTACTCTTCTCCTTGTATGGGAAAAGTTGCCTCAAATACCGCTCCATCGCCCGTATTAAATGCCCTTATTATGCCGTTCATGTTTTTTTCTATGATTGTTTTTGTCATATAAAGACCTATTCCGGTTCCGCTTACGCCTTTTGTGCTGAAATATGGTTCAAATATTTTTCCCATATTCTCATCTTTTATGCCTGTTCCGTTGTCTTGAACGGCTATTGTTACATACTGCTCGCCTCTATTTACCGTAATTAGTATTTTCCCCTTTTCGTCGCCCTTGTCTCGCTCTCGTTTTTCCAGTATGGCATCTTTTGCGTTTGTGATTAGATTTAACATGGCTTGCTTAAATTCGTTTGGATACCCTAATATCCCTTTTTTATCCCAGTTGCATACGCCGTTTTTGTATAGCTTGCAATTTATCTCCATCGATATCTCTATATTATTTGAGGTTAATTGAGGTTTTATTAGCCCTACTACGCCCAGAACCGTATTGCATACCTCAAATACCGACTTTTCTTTATCTCTTCTAAAAAAGCTCCTGAAGTCGTCTATGGTTTTAGACATAAAGTTGAGGATATCCATTGAGTCTTTTACGGATTTATTGATATATTCCTTGTCAACCTCCCCGTACTCATAGGCAGATTTGATGTCTTGAACGATTAAACCTACGGCATTTAGCGGCTGCCTCCATTGGTGCGCTATAACCCCTATCATCTCGCCCATTTCAGCCATTCTGGATTGTTCTATGAGTAGTTTTTCTTGTCTTTTTTGTTCGGTAATATCCATGACGGTTGTTATTTTGTATAGCTTGCCGTCCATCGTTGTTTTGGAGGATGTGCCTAGTATGTCTATTATATTTCCGTCTTTTCTGCGTGCCTGAAAATAAAATCTCTCCTCTTTTTTATCGCTATGCATAAAATCATAATGGAGTCTTTTTACCTGCTCCATTTCGCTCTCTTTTGTCGTTATAAAAAAACTTTTTCCGATAAGTTCGCTTTTTTCATATCCATATATATGTGCATATGCGTCGTTGAAATCTACATAATCTCCATCTTCGTCAACTATCATTACCCCTACGGATATGCTTTCAAATATCCTCTCAAGCTTCATCTCCGAGCTAAGGCGCTTTTGAAGTTCGCTTTCAACCAAGGCATTTAGGTTTTCGTTTGCTTTTTTAAGAGAGTCCTCTAGCTCTTTTTTATACGTAATATCGGTGTAGGATACTATAACCTCTTTGCTGCCGCCGTCTAGCGGTACTGCGTTTGCAACAATCCATGTCGTTTTGCCTTTGCCATCATCTATCCCAAACTCTACATTGTATATCGGTTTTTTCTCTTTTAGGGCTCTCATTCCGGCGTATTCTTCAGGCTTCATGAGGGTTCCGTCCGGTTTTATCGCTTTTGGCAATTTTGTCGCATAATCTTGCCCGAGCGTTTCGTCTTTATTTAGATGGAACATCTCCAATGCTTTATCGTTTGCTTCTAATATTTTGCCGTTTGAGTCAAGGAGCGCCAGACCTACTTGCGAGATGTTGAATATATCTCTGAATTTTGAAAGAGCGTCGTTTAGTTTGGCTTCAAGCTCCTTTTGCTTGTCTATGTCCGTGTGGGAGCCGGCCATTCTTGTCGCAACCCCGTTTTCATCAAATATTGCTTTGCCTCTGTCTAGTATCCATTTATATTTCCCGTTTTTGCACATTACCCTATGTTTTGTTTCGTAAAACGGCTCTATTTTTTGAAGATGTTTGCTTAAAGCCTCTTCTACATCTTTTAGATCATCGGGATGAACTCTTTTTCTCCATTCGTCCAGAGAGTTTTGTATCTCGTCCGGCTCAAAGCCTAGCATCGCTTTCCATCTTGGAGAGAAATACACCTCGCCTGTTTTTACATTCCAGTCCCAAATGCCGTCATTCGAACCGTCAATAGCAAGCTCATATCTCTCTTTTAGCTCTGCGACCCGCTTTTCTAAGTTTGTTTGTTCTGTGATGTCTATGAGATAGCCGAGGTAGTGTGTTATATGGTTTTGCTCATCTTTAATGGTGATTGTACTGTCAAGTAGCCACTTGATGTCGCCGCTTTTTGTCGTAACCATATATGGTTTATGGATGAATGCCTCCAACCCTTTTAGCGTGGCTTCTTCAACCTCGGCCGCAACTCTGGCTAAATCTGTTTTATTTATTAAATCTGCATATTTAACGCTTCCGTTTTTGAACTCTTCAGCTTCGTATCCAAATAGCTTTGAGACATTGTCTGTTACGTTTTCGACCGGCCAATCATCCTGATTTTGCCATAAAAAAACCACAACCGGACCGTTTTTGAAAAGAGGATTATCGAAGATATCATTGCCTTGGAGGCTTGCTCGCATTTTTGGCGGTTTCCCTTTCGTGTAAATCAGATACGATTGTTGCAACTGTGTGTTAAAATAATGCTTAAATTTTTTAGATTATTGGGTGGTGGAGTAATAAAAAAGTCAGAGTAGGTTTTTTTTGGCGCTAGCCGTATCCTCATTTTTAGCAAGCCATACAAAAACCTCAACGACCGCCTTATAAAGAGCCGGCGGAATCTCTCTATCTATCTCCACGTTTAGTAGCGAATCGGCCAGCAGCTCGTTTTTGAAAAGCGGAATGCCAACTTCCGAAGCTTTGGCGATAATCTTTTCAGCTATTACTCCTTTGCCTTTGGCTATTACGGTTGGGGCTTTGTCTCCCTCTTTTTCGTATTTTAGCGCTGCGGCTTTCGGGGTTAGCATTTTAGTAGAGAGCCTGTATCTTTTCTACATCTTCCCACGAGAGCGTTTTTTGATGCCCGAACATATGCGCCAGATACCTTGCGAACATATCGGTCTCTACGTTGACGCGTCTACCGACTTTGTAGTCTCCAAAAAGCGTGGTCTGGAGCGTATGCGGTATGATTGTCAGACGAAACCCGTCTTTCATGCATTCGTTGATTGTCAGGCTTACGCCATCTATCGTCACGGAGCCCTTCGGCGGCAAAAGCGGCAAAAACTCCTCAGGTACCTTGATGTAGTAGTCGTAGGACTTTGAGCTTCTATCTATTCTTGTTATCTCCCCCACACAATCCACGTGTCCTTGAACCACATGCCCCTCAAACCTATCGCCCATCTGCATAGCGGGCTCCATATGCACCTTACCCCTAAGGTTTTCGGTCGCTAATATCTTTTGGCTCTCATGGCTTAGCTCCACCGAAAAGCCGCCCCACGCCACTTCTGTTACAGTTAGACACGCCCCGTTTATGGCTATGCTATCGCCTATTTTTGGTTTGTAGTTTGATTTTAGCGTCAATTTCTCGCCGCTAAAGCTTTTTACTGTTGCGAATTCTCTTATCAGTCCCGTAAACATTTTTGCCTCATTTGTATATATCACCCCTTGAACCGATGTCGTAGAAATAGACCAATATTATCGTAAACAAAAATCTATATCTGCCCACTCTGAGCCTGTAGTGTCCGTCTGTGCCTTGCAGTTTTTTGATATCCACGGCTTCGTTCGACGGATATGGATTTTGTTGACGATATTTGTCG
>JAEMQC010000058.1 GCA_022758985.1 Campylobacteraceae bacterium | reverse complement strand
GTGGATTGGATTACCGAGGCTATGGGTGGATTTGCCGTTCCACCAGCGCTAAAAGAGTATAGAGAGGGCAAAAAATATCTAATGCTGGGGCTAACATTCTCCAAAGATACCGAGAGGATGGTGGCGAACGAAATAACGATAGGTATGGACGGTGGATATTTCGTAAGCGATCAGGAACCCGTCAAAAACTGTACGAAATATCTGGCTTCACATAAGATGGAAGCAATAAATGAAGAGCCAAACAGCCTTGCAAGGAAACTGCTAGAGCTAGTGTAGGTGTTTTGCTTTTAGGACAAACTCTCTTATTTTGGCTTTGTCTTTTATGCCGGGGGCGCTTTCCACTCCGCTGGAGACGTCTACGCCGTAAAATCCAAAACCTTTCAATTCGGCTAGATTTTCGCTTGTCAGTCCGCCGGCAATCACTGTTTTTGAAGTGTCTATGCCCTCGAACCATTCGAGATTTAGCCTCTTTCCGGCTCCGCCGTAGCTTTCGACGAAACTATCTACCAGACGGTACTCGTCGGCAAAACTATATATATCCTCTTTTTTTGCGGCGCGCACGACTTTTACATGCTTTGTTTTGAGCTTTTCATAAAAACTGGGCTTAGCTTCAAAGTGTATTTGAGCCAAGGAGATGTTGCAAAAAGAGCATATTTCATCTACTATTTTGGCTTCTTCGTTTACGAACAGCCCGACCCGCTCCACAAACGGCGGAAGCTTGGCTATTAGCTCTTTCGCCTCCTCGGCGTCCAAATATCTAGGCGATTTGTCATAAAAGACAAAGCCAAGAGCGTCAGCTCCCGCATCTATTGCGGCGTATGCATCGCCTAGCTCCCTTATGCCGCAGATTTTTACCCTCATCTGAGAGAATCTATCGCTTTTTTGTAGTCACCTGAGCCGAATACGTAACTGCCGGCTACGAGCACGTCCGCTCCCGCATCGCAAAGTATAGGCGCATTTTTGTCGTTTACCCCGCCGTCCACTTCGACTAGCGTCTTGAGTCCCCGTCTTTGTATCTCGTTTTTTAGGCTCTCCACTTTTCGCACGACGTTTTCTATGAATTTTTGTCCGCCAAAGCCCGGGTTTACGCTCATGACAAGCACCATATCCACATCATCTAGTAGATATTCGAGTGATTTTTCGTTTGTGTGCGGATTTAGCACGATGCCGGGCTTAATGCCGAGGCCTCTTATTTTTTGGGCTAGCCTGTGGGCATGTTTTTCTTCTTCGATGTGGAATGTGATGTATTCAGGCTTTAGCGGGGCGAATATATCCACGAAAAAGCTGTTGTTTTCGACCATCAGATGAACGTCAAGAGGCTTTGTAGCCGCCTTTGCTACGGCTTCAACGACTACCGGTCCAATAGTGAGGTTTGGAACGAAGTGTCCGTCCATTACGTCTACGTGTACGAGGTCGCATCCGGCGTCACACACGGCCTTTACGTCACGGGCTAGATTGCCAAAATCTGCGGAGAGAATACTAGGCGCTATTAGCATAAACAAAACCTTATCTTTTTGTGAAATTATATTTTAAGGCTCGTTAAAGTATAATCCCAGCAAAAATTCTAAAAATTTTTAAAAGGCTTTAAAATGGCAAGAAGATGTATGATAAGCGGCAAAGGCGTTCAAGTCGGAAACAATGTGAGCCACGCTAACAACAAAACTAAAAGAAGATTTCTACCAAATCTTAGAACGGTAAGAATTCAACTTGAAGACGGAACTACTAGAAAAATAAAAGTAGCTGCTTCTGCTCTTAGAACAATGAAAAAAGGCGCTTAATTTTTTTAAGCGCTTCCCTCTTCTTTTCTCTACTTTTTCGCTAAAATACCCGAAAATACTTTACAAGGTTTGAATATGCAAGCCACATTTATACTAGAACCGAATGAAATAAACGCATCTTTGATAGAGAAGCTAAAAGTTATGTTTGGCGATAAAAAAATAGAGCTAAATGTGCAAGAAGCCGATGCCAAGCTATTTCAATGAAAAAAGTCCTTTTTGAGGGCTCTGCCTTTGAAGATTTCGGCAACTGGGCAACGGACGACAAAAAAATATACCAAAAAATCATTACCCTCATAAAAGACATAGATAGAAGCCCGTTCAGTGGACTGGGCAAACCCGAGGCTCTCAAACACAACTTTAGCGGCTATTGGTCTAGGCGAATAAACGACGAACATAGGCTTGTCTATAAAGTGACAGATGAAAGTATTATAATCGCTTCGTGTAAGTTATTGAGAGCCGGGATGAAAAAAGAAAATTATGATTTTTGGCTATGGGTTACGACGATTATCGCTATGTGATTAGCACCGATGATATAAAACTACTTTGTAATAAACTATATGTGTGTAGTATGGTTATAGATACTGAACTTACAGACATTGATAGTAGGACCAGACTTATTGAGGATAAGAGTGAAAAAATGCTACAAAATGAGTCTTTAGATAGATGGTATCAAGATGTTAAGGACTCGTTAGATAGAAGCGAAATGCCAAATAATGCTTTTAAAAATTTATACAGAGAAATTAGAAGGATAACTATATGATGTTCAAAATTTTACCTATTCATGGCGGCGTATGTGCGGCCGAAGGATTTTTCGCAAACGGAGTAAGCGCAGGTCTGAGAGGCAACGACCAGCCTGACGTAGCGTACATATACTCTGATGCCATCTGTGAAGTGGACGCCGTATTTACCAAAAACAAATTTCAAGCGGCTCCGATAGCCCACTTTAAAGAGCTTGGAGATTTCCAGACGAACTTTGTACTAATAAACGCCAAAAACGCAAATGCAATGACCGGCGCAAAGGGCGTAGAGGATATAAAAGAGCTTCTTAGCAAGCTTCAAGCGAAGTTTCCGCAAATCAAAAATCCGGTGATGAGCTCTACAGGCGTAATAGGCGTGAGACTCCCAAAAGAGAAGATAGCTGCGACTTTTGACAAGTTTGACCTAAGTATAAAAGACGGTGACGCTGCGGCTAGGGCTATCATGACGACCGATAGATGGAAAAAAGAGATAGCGCTAAAAGTGGAGCTAGAGGACGGACAAAGCTTCAAGGTGGGAGCAATGGCAAAGGGCGCTGGGATGATAAATCCAAACCTTGCAACTATGCTGTGCTTTATAGCGACCGATGCCGATATGCCAAAAGCCGACATAAAAGAGCTGTTATCCGAGGTTAGCCGCACGACATTCAACGCAATATCCGTGGATGGCGATACCTCGACAAACGACACGGTAATGGCGCTTGCCAACAAAAAAAGCGGCGCATATAGCAAAGAGGCAATGAGAGAAGCGCTAAAAATCGTAATGCACAACCTTGCGACATCGATAGTAAAAGACGGAGAGGGGGCTACGAAACTATGCGCCTTTAGAGTTAAAGGTGCAAAAAGCGCCGCAGATGCCCAAAAAGCGGCAAAAGCCCTCTCGAACTCGCCTCTGGTCAAAACAGCTCTTTTTGGATGCGACCCAAACTGGGGCAGAATAGCCTCTACGATAGGCGCTAGCGGCGTAGAGTGTGCCTATGAGAGTCTTGTTATATCATTTGAAGATGTGACGGTATTTAATAAGGGCGAAATAAGCTTTGACAAAGAGATGGAGGCCAAAGCGGCAAATGTACTAAAAAAAGATGAATTTGCGATTATCTGCGACCTTGGGGTTGGTGAGGAGAGCTTTACAGCTTACGGCTGCGACCTTGGATATGAATACGTCAAAATCAACGCCGATTATAGGACTTAAGCGCCTTTTTTGTAGAATACTTTTAAGCAAAATTTAAAGGGAGAAGATATGTTCCACGAATATAGAGATATCGTTTCAAAACTAAAAGTAGAAAATGCGCACTTTGCAAAAATTTTTGAAAAACACAACGAGCTTGACGATAAAATAGACAAAGATGGTATGCACATGGATACCATCGAGCTTGAAAAACTAAAAAAAGAAAAACTTCACTTAAAAGATGAAGCTTACAGGATGATTATGGAATACAAAAAGGCTAACAACCTATAATCGCCAAATAAGCCTCCGGGCTTATTTGTGTATTTTGCACATTAACGCCATCTCTACCAATTTTTTACCCACCTCTTCGCTCTCATCAACAAGCAAATCAACGCCGGCAGCTTTTATCAATCTGTATTCTCTGTCATTTTTTGTTCTAGCCACCAGGTTTACTTTTGGATAGTTAAATCTTATTACCTCGCAAATGGTCAGTAGCTCTTCCTCTTTGTCTGTCGTCACGACTACGGCTGACGCCTCTTTGACTTTTAGCGTCTCTAGCATATTTTTTTGCATTGCGTTTCCGAATATTACGTTGTGCCCTCTGGCCTGTGCGTCATATACGAGGTCTCTTTGGTTTTCTACGGCTATATATTCGAAGCCGTTATTCGTAAGATTTCTTATTACCGCTTTCCCTGTATTTCCGAATCCGATAACTACGACATGGTTTTTGTATGCGGACGATCTTTCTATGATGTCGCTATCTTTGCTTTTTGTAAATCTATAGGAGATTTCGGCTAGATACTTGGCCAAAAACGGCGTTATTATCATCGAGAGCGCAGCAACGGCTATAAATGTCTGTGCCAGCTCCTCGCTGATAAGAGAGATGCTCTTGGCGTATGCGAATATTACGAACGAGAATTCGCCTATTTGCGACAGCAGTAGTGCGGTTTTAATAGCGGTTCTGGACGAATATCTAAACATCTTTGAAAGATAGAAGATAATTACGGTCTTAGCCGCCATAATCCCTATCGTCATTAAAGCGATAAGCAGAATGTTTTTGATTAGAAAATGTACGTCAATCAATATGCCTATCGACAAAAAGAATACGCCAAGCAACAAATCCCTAAACGGGATAAGATCCGCCTCTATCTGATGCTTATATGCGGACTCCGAGATAATAATACCGGCGATGAAGGCGCCGAGTGAATATGGTACGTGAAAGAAGTGTGCGATAGCTGCCGAGGTTATAACTATGAGTAGTACAGCCATCATAAACAGTTCATTTGATTTGGCTCCGGTAACGTGTTTTAGAAAATAAGAGACTCCGTATTTGCCAAAAAAGTAGATAGCTATCATTCCGCCTATAGAATTTAGCCCTGTATGCCAAAGGAGCGTGCCTAGATCCTGGGAGGTGTCGGCTAGTATCGTAACTAGAATCAAGATTGGAACGACAGCTATATCTTGCATGAGCAAGATGCCGATGGAGTTTCTGCCGTGGTTTCTGCCCATCTTGCCGGTCTCTTGGAGTATCTTCAAAATAATGGTAGTGGATGATAGAGCTAGTGTAAATCCGAGCGCCACTGCTATTTTTTTGTCAAAATCAAGTAGATGATGGAGTATGAAGCCAAAGATTAGCCCGCTAACCAGAACCTGCAGACCGCCTAGCCCCAAAACCTCTTTTTTCATAGAGCTTAGCTTTTCCAAAGAGAACTCGAGCCCTATCATGAACATCAAAAATACGACGCCAAACTCGGCTATAGCGGTTAACTCCTCGCTTCCGGTAAGACCGAAAAACTGCCTTGCCGCTACGCCGGTAATGATGTATCCGATAATAGTGCTAATACCTATTCTTTTTAGAAATAGATTCAGGATAATTGCAAAAAATATTATGAAGGAGACTATAAACAGTTGATTTTCGTGCATCCTACATCCAATCTATAAGTTTTGCAACTTCGTTTACTTCGAAGCATTTGATGTTTGTTTTGATGTTTTTCGGCAGCTTCGGTACGAGCGCCTTTTTGAACCCTTGTGAAGAGGCCTCTTTGAGTCTGTTTTCTATTGCACAGACCTCTCTAATGTCTCCGGTTAGGCTAACTTCTCCTATAAACACCGTTTCAGGGTTTATCGGCCTGTTTTTAAAGCTGCTGACTATCGCCGCAATTATGGCGAGGTCTATTGACGGCTCTGTCACCTTTATACCACCGACTATGTTTATGTAGACGTCGTAGCGGCTTAGCGCAAGCCCTAATTTTCTCTCCAAAAGCGCCAGTATCATCGTAAGTCTGGAGCTGTCAAAGCCGTTGGTAGAGCGTTTTGGATTTGGATACGGGCTTTCGGATACGAGCGCCTGCACCTCTACCGCAAGCGGTCTTGTCCCCTCCATCAGTACTGTGATAGCAAAGCCAGGGTTTTTTGAATCTCTGCTAAAAAATTTCGATGATATATTTTTGGCGGCTACGAGCCCTTCCGATGTCATCTCAAATATGCCTATTTCGCTCGTCGAGCCAAATCTGTTTTTAAACGAGCGAAGTATTCTTATGTCACTGCTGCCGTCGCCGTCAAAATAAAGCACCGTATCTACCATATGTTCAAGCACTCTAGGGCCTGCAATAAAGCCCTCTTTTGTTATGTGACCGATGATAAATACGGTGATATTTTGCTCTTTTGCATATCGCATAAGCTGGAACGTTATCTCTTTTACCTGCGATACGCTGCCCGGAGCCGAATCTAGCGCACTAGAATACATTGTCTGTATGGAGTCGATGATTATTAGCTCGTACTCGCCGCCTCTGGCTTCGTCTAGTATTGCGCCTATCTCTATTTCGCCCAGAATGTATAAGTTTTTGTCGACCGCTCCGAGCCTCGATGCCCTCTGTTTTATCTGCTGGTTTGATTCTTCGCCTGCGGCGTAGAGTATTTTTTTGTTTTTTGAAGCGAGAAGTCCAGCGATTTTTAGAAGTAGCGTAGATTTCCCGACACCAGGACTACCGCCTATAAGCACCAAAGAGCCCTTGACGATGCCGCCGCCAAGCGCTATATCAAACTCATCGTCTCCGCTTGGAACCCTATCTATTGCGCTCTCTTCTACGTCTGTGATGGATACCGCTTTTTTCGCCCTTACAACAGGGGATTTGCTTATAAGTTCAAGGTCTTTTTCCTTGACCTCAAGAAAACTCTCCCATGCTCCGCAGTTTGGGCACTTACCTACCCACTTTGCGCTTTGGTATCCACATGCTTGGCACTCAAAGAGAGTTTTTTGTTTTGCCATTAGCTATCTTCTTTGAAGATTGCGCCAACAAATTCGTCTACAAATGTTTTTGTATCAAACGACTCTATATCGTCAGGCTTTTCTCCGACACCGACATATAATATGGGAAGTCCAAGCTCTCTTACTATCGAGAATATAGCGCCGCCTTTTGCGGTTCCGTCAAGCTTGGTTACTATTACGGCGTCGAGTCCTATCATCTCGTTAAACGCTTTTGCCTGGTTGATCGCCGAACTGCCGGCCGTCGCATCTATGATGGCTATTTTTCTATGAGGAGCTCCTGGCATCGCTTTTTCGCATACCCTCACTATCTTTTTGAGCTCTTCGGCTAGATTTGTTTGCGTATGGAGCCTTCCGGCGGTATCTATTATGGCGTAGTCTATGCCTTTTGAGACGGCGGAATTTATCGTATCGTATGCGACACTCGAAGGGTCTGCGCCTATCTTCGACGTGACGGCTAGGACGCCTAGTCTATTCGCCCATATGCCTAGCTGTTCGACGGCTGCCGCCCTGAAGGTGTCCCCAGCTCCCAGCATTACGCTTTTACCGTCTTTTTTGGCAAGATTTGCCAGTTTTGCTATCGTCGTAGTCTTTCCGGCTCCGTTTACACCTATGATGAGATCGACGAAGGGTTTCGCCGAGTAGAGCTCTTTTGCTGGCTTGATATGCTTATCCAAAAAGACCGACGTAAGCGCATTTTGCAAAGAGATTTTATTGATGGAGTTTGGCAAACTATCCAGTATCTGCTCGACTATTTCATATTCGATGTCGCTTGTTATAAGTATCTCTTCAAGCTCTTCTTTGCTTATCGTTTCGCGCTTGTCGCCTATGATTTGCGTGATTGCCGATATGGTTTTTTGAAGCGATTTTTTTAGAAGTTTAAACATCCGTCTATTGCCCCGTCGTTTTTAGAAGATCTTGCTCAATTATCTCTTTTGGCGTAGCCCCTGGATAAAATGCTCTCTGTCTCCCGCTTTTATCAAACATATACATAGTAGGAAAACCCTTTACGCCAAACAGCTCGGCCACTTCGAAGTTTGCAGGCGAGTTTGATACGAAGTAGTTGATTTTATGTTCATTTATAAACGCCGATAGCTCTTCGTTTTTCTTATTCTCTTCAAGTAGCAGCGCTACCACCGTGAATTTGTCTTTGTATTTTTCCTGAAGCTCAACGAGATGGGGTATCTCCGCCCTGCATGGAGGACACCAGGTGGCAAAAAAGTTTAGAAGTACGGTTTTACCCTCTGCTCCCTCGAAAACAAAGCCACTACCAGTGTTTACCATTGTAATTTTATGTCCGTCTATAGATGTAAGCTCGATATTTTTGACAAGATTTTTGGTGCTCACAAGAGAGTTTATGTCTCCCTTTTTTTCGCAGCCCGAGAAAAGAAATAATGAAATACCGACTAGCCCAATTGAGATTATTTTTTTCATTTTTAGTCCAATTTTTGTTTTTACAGCCCAAAGATTATAAACTTTAAGGGCTTAATTTGGCGGAGTTTGGAGGATTTTTTGCAAGATAAAAAAACGGTTTTTAGGCAGCAGTGCAAAAAGCGGCTAAACGATGCCGCAAAAAAAGGCGTATATTATAAAGATAAGAGCTTCGCTAAAAATCTCTTGAATTTTCTCTCTGGAAGCGATTTTAAAAATATTTTACTATTTTTGCCACTTTCTATAGAGCCAAGTGTCAAAATAGTGATAAAAAATCTACTTACGCACAAAAAACGCATTTATATCCCATTTATAGAGGATATTAACTTTAAGATAGTAAAATACAGGTTGCCTTTAAAACAAGGCGCTTTTAATATCTTGAGTTGTAATAATTCCCTTGAATTTATAAAAAAAATTGATATAGCGATAGTTCCTGCTTTAGGCGTCGATTGCGGCTTCAGAAGAATCGGATTTGGCAAAGGTATGTATGATAGATTTTTTGGCTCTCTAGGCTATAGGCCGCATGTGATTTTTGTACAAAGAAGTTTCTGTTTTTCAAAAGAGAGCATAGGCGAACCGCACGACGTATATTGCGACTATCTAGTATTACCAAATAAAATTTTCGTAAAAGGCAGACTAAAAAATGCTTACAACAGCGTTAATGGTTACGGCCGCCGCAATCTCATCGGGAGTGGCGGGATTTTTAATAGCAAAAAAAATAGATTCGGCAAAATATCAAATTTACGTGGAGCAAGCAAAATCAAAAGCTAGGGTTATAGAACACGAGGCCGAGCTAAAACTAGAAGGAATAAAGGCAAAAGAGGTAAATCTAGAGCTTGAATTCAGAAAGAAGCTAGAGCTTGAGCTTGCGAAGTTAAAAAACGAGTACGATACAAAACAACATCTTCTTGCCAAAAAAGAAGAGAGCCTATCTGAAAAAATAAGAAGCGAAATCAAAAATATAGATGCGCAAAAAAAAGAGATAGATGCTCTAAAACAAGAGATTGTCGCCAAAAAAGAAGAGCTTGAGAGGCTAAGAAAAAACTATGAAAAAAAAGCTGAAGAGGCGCTAAGGATAGCGGAGGATGGAGCCGGGCTTACCAGGCAGGAGGCCAAAGAGATAGTCCTCAAAAGAACGGAAGAGCTTTGCCGCGAGGATATAGCACATATAGTAAGACGATATGAAGCCGAGGCAAAAGCGGAAGCCAGAAAAAGAGCGAACTATATAATAGCGCAAGCTACGACAAGATATGCCGGAGAGTTTGCCGCCGAGAGGCTGATAAACGTTGTGCCGATAAATAGCGAAGAGATAAAAGGGCGTATAATCGGCAAAGAGGGTAGAAACATCAAGGTGCTCGAGATGCTGCTTGGCGTCGATATCATAATAGACGATACGCCAAACGCTATAATAGTCAGCAGCTTCAATCTTCTAAGAAGGGCGATAGCCACAAAGACACTCGAACTTCTAATAGAGGATGGCAGGATACAACCGGCAAAGATAGAAGAGATATACGAAAAAGTCAAGCGCGAATTTGACGAGAAGATGTACGAAGAGGGCGAAAATATCGTCATGGATCTGGGTGTCGGACCTATGAATCCGGAGCTTATCAAGCTAATCGGAAGACTAAAGTATAGGGCGAGCTATGGACAAAACGCATTGGCGCACTCGCTAGAGGTTGTCCATTTGGCCGGAATAATAGCTGCGGAACTTGGAGGAGACGAAGCGCTTGCGAAAAGAGCGGCGCTTTTGCACGATATAGGAAAAGCGCTAACACATGACTATTCGGGTAGCCATGTCGACCTAGGGGCGGACATATGCAAGCGCTACAAAGAGCATCCGGTTGTCATAAACGCAATATATGCGCATCATGGCCTAGAAGAGATAAAATCGATAGAGTGTGCCGCAGTTTGTACTGGAGACGCTTTGTCTGCAGCTAGACCGGGCGCCAGAAGAGAGGTGCTTGAAAGCTTCCTAAAAAGAGTGGAAGAGCTTGAAAAGATAGCCCTAGCTCACAACGGAGTCAAAAATGCTTACGCCATCGCAGCCGGCAAAGAGATAAGAGTGATAGTAAACGCCTCTTTGGTTAACGACGACGAATCTACGTTGATAGCCAGAGAGATTGCTTCCGAAGTAGAGAAGAGCGTTCAGTATCCTGGCGAGATAAAAATCAGCGTAATCAGGGAGACTAGAGCGATAGAGTTTGCTAGGTAATACTAAAGCCGATATTCAAAGCGGTCTTCTCCGCCGTTTTGAATGCTTCCTCCAAAAAACGGTACTCTTGGTTTAAGCTTTCAAATTTTGTTCTTGCCTTCAAAAAAGCATCCCACGGTTTTGAATAATCCCCGACCATTCTTCTTTTTATCTCAAATGCGACCGATGCGTTTATTAGCCCCTTTAAAAGCAGTTTTAATTGAGGATTGACCTCATATCTCCATCTATGCTCAAACGCTTCGTGAGCTTCATAAAATCTACTATTTTCCAGGTGTTCTATATATTTAGCTGTCTCATTAATCATTGTTGGATTTTACAAAATATATGTAAAACAAGGAACATTATTTGCTAGTAATTTGTAAAAAATCGGAGCGTTTTGAGTGAAGAGCCAAGTTTTTGCTATTAGCCATACCGAAAACATGATACTTGCGCGAGTCGATGCGAACGATGTGGCATACTCTTCATATATCAAAAGCTATATACAAAAAAACTTCAAATTTTTTATATATCTCAAAGAGTCGATTCTAGTTTTTCCGAAAACTGAAGATAAGACGAAGCGCCATTTTTTTATGAGCTGCCTGCTTAATAATTTTAATAAAAGCAGAAATGAGAAGCTTTCGATGGATTTTAATCTGGATGTTCCTTTTTTTGTGGAGTTTTCAAACTCTAAAGAGGGCTCTTTGGTTCCAAAAGTAGTAGTCAAATGCCATAAAAATAGCGTCTTTTTTAGATTTTCGGAAGAGACTAAGATGGTTGTGGAGTTTCTTAGGAAAAACTTTTTTGGCTCCAAGGTGGACGTGGACTACTCTCAGAGGGTGGCTAAGGTACCTATAAAAAGCAAAGAGGAGTATTTCGTTCTTAGAAAGCTGCTTGCGAAAAAAGTCAAGTTTAGCGATTTTTTGCATGTAAGGTTTACTTATAACGAAGAAGAGCTTGTAAGGCTAAATGCAAATACGAAAAACAAAAAGAAGAGCTTTTTTTCGTGGGGCAAGGAGTGTGACGTAGAATACTCTTATTATGCGGAGTTAAATTCTCGTTACGGTGATAGTTTTGAATTGATTAGACAGAGGTATTTGGAGCTTATAAAGATGTATCATCCAGACAGAGTCTACGGTAAAGACGAAGAGACCATCAAGAGATACACCGAGAAATTTAGAAAAGTTCACAATGCGTTTGAGCAGCTACGAAAGACGTACCAAAAAATGGCCTCTTAAGCTAACCTAGATAGCTAAAGAGAGTCCTTGTAATTTATTTGCGACGCATATTGCTTCATTTTTTGAATATTATTCATATTTTCTACAATTTTTGAGCGCTCTTTATCAAGTAATTTGATAGCTTCCGCTACCATGGCCGCAGCTTCTTTTAGTTCATCAATATTGCCGCTTTCAAACGCAACGGTTGAAAGCTCCTCTATTTTTTTCAGATCGTGGTTTATAATCGCTATTTTTAGCTCTTTTATATATTCACTCAAGAAGAGATGCTCCCGGTTACGTCTTTCCAAGCGTCTATAAGTCCTTTTGTTACCGTTATGACGGTCTCTAGTGGCTCGGTTGTATTTTCCAGATTGGCGGAACTAAGCAAGAATATCTGATGACTATAAAGTCCATTCAGGTATTCGGCTACCTGACCTCCTTTTTCATAATTGAGAGAGTTTATTAGCTCTGCGAAAATATCTATAGATCTATTTATCCAATAAACCCTTTTTTCTATGTCGCCATCTTCGATGGCTTTTTTTGCTTGCGCCGTAAATCTAAGCACTCCTTCGAACAGCATTTGTACTAGTTTTTCCGGAGACTCTATTCTTGCGGCATTTTGTGCGTATGCGTTTATTGCATTGGATCTCATTTTATACCTTAACTATTTAGATGACATATTGTTTATTTGCATTTGCAAGCTCGCGAATGATTGCTGAAACTTGCTTATTATTGAGTTATAGAGGGCATATTGGCTTGCGAGCATCTCATATTTCTGGTCAAGTCTGGATGTTGCGCTCTCTAAACTTTTGTTTTGCGTGTCAAGCTGGCTTTGTAGCGAATTGCTAAAGAGCTTCAAGCTCGAATTTGTATCGGTTACTACGGAGGCAAGTCTTTTATTTAGCTGGGTGAATATACCGTCTTCCGTCTTGGTTGAACCGACGGCCACCATAAGCTTATTCATTGGAGCTGATGTGTTTGATGAGGAAGAGAGTCCGGATGCCAGCGCTCCGTTTGCATTTGTCTGAACCTCTATTTTTCCGTCCGTTAAACTCTCAAGTATTAGCTTGCCGTTTCCGTCCGTGTATGCTTTAACGCCGGTAGAATCGGTCTGTTTGTTTATTTGAGTAACGAACAGCTGTGCGTTTTGCTCAGCCGTATTCGTAGAAAGCGTATTTACGCCTGCAATGCTGACACCGTTAATAACAATATCGCCGAAACCACCTACGGTATCCGTAGTGGTGGCGCTCATTAAGGCTGTGTATTTTGCATTTGTTACCGTTGATGAACCTCTAAAGAGAGCCTCTAATGCAGACGGATTTTCGCTTAGTTTGCTATTTAGCGTTGTCGTATCGACTGAAAGCATACCGGTTTTATCAAGGCTGAAGCCATAATCCATTAGTGATGCCCCATTTTTTGACCGTGATGTGATGATAGAAGCAAAGGTGCTATATAGCGAAGTCACATCGGATAGTCCCTGAAGGCTTCCTGATTGTTTAGTATCGCTATTGTATGCCGTCAAATCTTTTATTTTGGAGCTTGCGGAATTGAATGCGGAGACAAATGTGTTTACAAGATCCGGAATACCGCTTGTGTCTTGTTTGATAGATAGATTTACATTTGATGAAGTGACTTTGTTTAAGCTAATAGTCGCACCCGTAATAATATCTGTAATGGAGTTCGTAGAACGCTGCATATTGATGCCGTTAAATGTAAACTTCGCATCTTGAGCGACCTGTAGAGCCGTAGCCGCAGTCGTATTTGTTCCATCGCTAGACAAAAGACCAGTCTTCGAATACGCTCCGTTAGAGGTAACGAGCTCTATTTTTCCGCCGCTACTATTTTTTAATACGAGTTTTCCGTTCCCGTCTATCTCTGCGCTAACACCGGTGTCTGTAGTTTTTAGATTTATCGCATCTTTAATAGCCGTCGCACTATCGTCTGCGTTTTTACCGCTTATAGATATAGCTCCAATATTGACGCCGTTGATTTTTATATCGCCGGCTGCTATGTCGGTTGATGTCGCACTATTGTCCGGCACGGGACTATTTGCGGTAAATGTCGGTACAAGCCCGGTATTCAAGCCTGCACCCTCGGTTACTTTTATTGTGCTGGCTGCTCCTGTATCTTTGCTTTTTAAAACCATAACATATGGATTGGAGCCAACCCCGGTATTTAGGGTTGATGCCAAAATAGCGCCTTTTGTTGCGTCGTTTATTTTCTGTGCTAACTGCTCAAGAGTGGTCCCGGCTGCTACATCTATATTGTAAGTAGAGCCGTTTGCCTCCAATTTAAGTGTCGTATTCGTAAGAGCAACGGTTGAAGTTGACGCTGCAAAACCGCCAGATTGGATGACATGATTTTGAGCCAGCTGACTTACGGTCATGGCGATATCTTGTGTTTGCACACCGTTACTTACGCTTATGCCTATTGCCGTATCGGTAGAAGTTGCACTTCTTTTAAGATAAGTCGTGTCGCTTGATAGATCCATCGCCGCCGATTTCAAAGACGAAAGCGTAACGATAAGCGACGACAAATCAGATTGTTGCGTTTTAATCTTGCTAATAGAGCTATTGATAGGTGAAATTACCGCACTTTTTTCTGCGCTTTTGAGTTTATCTACCAGGTCTGCATTTAGCGCACTTGTACCCGACGCTAAAGCGCCTAGGGAGCTTACTGTTCCAGCCATTTTAAATCCTTTTTTTGTTTTATGCTTTTTTATCGAAAATAATGCCTATTATCTCTCTCATCTTCGCCATGAGCGCTATCGCCTCATCCGAAGGTATCTTTCTTAAAAGTTTGTTTGAATCTTTTTCGTATACAGACACAAACATCTCATCAATTTTATCTTCAAAGCCGAATCTCACGTTTATGTTAAGAGGATTTATCTCTTTATTTAGATCTTCGGTAAGCTTTGCTAGCTCCTGTTTTAAATCACCCTCTTTCTTTTTGCTTGCTGCATCGTCGCTCTCTTTTTGTACGGCGGTAGCTGAACCGCTCTTGACGCTCTCCGTCCGTGTTTCCTGCAAAGCAGATTTCATTCCGCCCTGTATCGTAAAGTCCGAAGCTGTAGTATTTTGGATTTCCATTATCTTAATCCTTCTTCTTTATAAAAGAGTACTATAAACTCGAAAGCTAAATCGACATAAGTTATTAAAATTTGAATTAGGCTAAAATCACGGTTAAAATTCATACGAGGCCGACAGTTTTGAAGATTGCAGTTGTTTGTGATTCGCCGCTTTTGAAAAAATGTTTAGAGGTTTTTTTAAAAGAGAGGTTAAGCTCTTATTCCGCATGCGACTTTGTTATCTCCGACAAAAAAATAGATTCCGAGAAGCCCGTATTTGTAATTTCTGACGAAAAAGGCTCAAATTTAAAGAAACCTTTTTCCAAAACGAAGCTTCTAAAATCGCTCGACGAATACTTTTTGAAACAAAAAAAAGCCAACGCTCATCCTACCGCCATACACAGAGCCGAGGCCGGAGAGCTGGAAAAAAGAATAAGGCGTTTAACGGAAGGTTTCGTAAACGATCTTTTGAGGGCTATAAGAGAACATAGATGAAAACCATTAATAAGAAATTAACAACAAAAATAATTGCCGGCAAATACAAGGGCAAAACCATTGCGCTCGCCGATATTTCTGTAACAAGAAGTACGAAGAGTATTATTAGGGAGTCCGTATTTAATACGCTGCAAGGCGAGATAGAAAATGCCGTATTTGTAGAAGTATTCGCCGGTAGCGGTACGATGGGCATAGAGGCCCTTAGTCGCAAAGCCGCATTTGTGCATTTTTTGGAAAAAAATAGAAACTCTTATTTTTGCATACAAGACAATCTGGACTCATTGAACGCAGAAAACGCTAGAGTTTATAACGTTGATAGTTTTGAATATTTTCCAAATCTTTTAAATAGTCTGCAAAAAGAAGAAAAGAGAATATTCTATTTCGACCCTCCGTTTAGCATTAGAGAGAATATGGACGGGATATATGAGGATACGATAGACCTCATAAAACAAATTAGGCCAAAGCAGCTAGATATTGTAGTAGTAGAATATATGACCGGGTATGAGCTGCCAAGTAAAATAGGCAGTTTTGGGTTGCAAAAATCTAAAAAATTTGGGAAAAGCTCTGTAGCTTACTACACTCTATAGATTTTATTGGAACGTACTTTGCTTTGAAAAGGCTAAATAGCCTTAAGGGTGCGTGATAATGAAAAGAATATTTGGCCTATGCCTTCTATTTGCGACTCTATGCGATTCGCTTTTTGCTACAAGAGTCAAAGATCTTGCCAATATAGTAGGGGTAAGAGATAATCAGCTTATAGGATATGGTCTTGTTGTCGGTCTTAACGGTACCGGCGATGGCTCTACGTCGGTATTTACAACTCAATCACTCTCAAATCTTTTGGCGACCGTAAACGTAAAAATAGATCCAAAAGACATTAAATCCAAAAACATCGCAGCCGTAATGGTAACGGCAACTATTCCACCATTTTCAAGACAGGGCGACAAGGTGGACGTTTACGTATCGTCGATAGGTGACGCAAAGTCTCTAGAGGGCGGCACGCTACTTTTGACAGCCCTAAAAGGCGTTGACGGTCGAATATATGCGCTTGGACAAGGGACTATCTCTACCGGCGGCTTCAATGCGGGCGGCAAAGGGCAAAAAAATCACGTAACGTCGGCAACGCTCAGAAACGGCGGTCTTATAGAGAGGGAAATTCCTTTTAATATAGCCCAAAAAGACGGCGTAATGCTGAGTCTTAAACAAGCAAACTTTCAAAACGCCATCAAAATACAAAACGCAATTAATAAAGGGATTGGTGGCAGCGTAGCTTTCGCCGAAGATTCTAGAACGCTAAAACTGCTCAAACCTGAAACGCAGAGCATGGTCGAGTTTTTGGCGAAAGTCCAAAATATCGTCGTAGAAGCCGAAAAAGAAAACAAAATCGTAATAGATGAAAAAACAGGAACAGTTGTTGCTGGCGCTGACATAAAGATAGAGCCGGTGGTTATAACACACGGCGATATCACGATAAAGGTGCGTGCGGACGGTGCGAAAGAGCCTGAAGCAGACGGTAAAAATATAGTTGATATGGGCGACGGGACAAAGGTCGGAATAGCTTCCAATATAGTCTCTTCGCCTGCATCTCAAATGACGCTTTCAACTTTGATGAGGGCTTTGCAAAAACTGGGCGCAAAACCTAGGGATGTAATATCTATCATCGAAGCGATGAAAAGCGCCGGCGCCATCAGAGCCGACCTGGAAATTATATAAGGAGTCTGTGATGCTTGACGTTTCAAACGCTCTATACTCTTATTCTGCCGCAAAAACGGGAAATGTAGGATTGCTTAACAAGGACGACGCAAAGCTGAAAGAAAAAACCGACGCTTTTGAGTCCGTGATAGTCAAGCAGATGCTTGATATTGCGCTTGACGAGAAGTACTCTATTTTTCCTGATGATGCCGGCAAAGATATATATAAGTCCATGTATACCGATACATTATCCAATTCGGTGTCCGGCGGATTTGGCTACAGCGATATGCTGTTTAACTTTTTGAAAGAGAGGGTCTAAAGTTTTGCTACTCATTGCCGATATGGTGCGTGAACTAACATTCAAACCCTTCATTCTCAAAGGAAAAAGTTATGGTAAACGCACTTAATTCTGGCGTATCCGGAGTAAAAAATCAACCGTTGGAGCTAGACGGGATGAGAGCAGAAAAAAAGCAAAACACACAAGAGGCTTTAAAAGAAGAATCTAAAGTAGAAAAGTTAAAAAAACTCATAGAGAGCGGAGATTACAAGCTCGATATGCAAAAGACCGCCAAGGCTCTGCTAGAGTTTTAGTTTTTCTCGTATTTTAAAGGGGTTTAATATGTTAGTTCACTACCTTAATCTTGCTATTGAGTCGCTGCAAAGTCTCATAGACATCACAAAATCAGATATAGACGATATAAAACTTGCAAAACACGAAAAACTCTTCGCTAGATTAAAAAGCAAAGAGGAGATACTCGCATCTTTTGAGAAGTATAAAAATCTGATAGATTCCGAAATCGTATCTATGGCAAATAAGAATCCATCTGTAGAATTAAAAGATCTGCTGAACGACTCTCAAAAAGATTTGCTTGACGATATGAGGACAAAACTAACCGAACTTAAATCTACAAATAGGCACTACGCAAAGCTTGTTATAGCAGTGAGCTCCTTTTACAATTCGCTTTTGGAGCAGATAGTTCCAAAAGAAGAGCAAAAAGCCGGCTATGACGGCTTGATGCAAAGACGCGTTAATTTACTCGAAATAAAGGCTTAAAAGATGGCCGGTATATTCGATTCGCTGTATACTGCATACAGCGGCTTGCAAACTTCGCAGATTGCCGTAAATGTTACAAGCAACAACATATCAAACGCACAAAATCCGGACTATACGAGACAAAGAGCTACTATTCAAGCAAAGACGCCGTTTTGGACAACGCCCGGCGATATAGGTACCGGCTCTGAGGTTCTAAACGTAACCAGAATACATGATGAATTTGTATATAAAAGGTTCACTAGCGCCTCTATGCAGCAAGAGTTTACGGACTTTGAAGAGACTACTTTGACGGAAGTTTCGAAGTACTTTCCTGATATTGCAGGAAACGGCGTCTCTAAATACATACAAAACTATTTTGACGCATGGCAAAACTACGCCAACAATCCAAGCGACTCCAAGCTGGCTATTGCCGTAGCAGAGCATTCGCAAAATCTTGCAAATATAGTTAAGGATACTAGAGAAAGAGTCTCGAGGCTACAAAACTCTCTAAACGATAGAATGAAGCCGATAGTGGACGAGATAAACAGGCTTGCAAAAGAGATATCCGAAATTAACCAGAAAATTTCAATGCATGAAGCCAACGGTTTGAATAAGGCAAACGACCTTAGGGACGAGAGAGATAAAAGAGAGATAGCCTTATCAAAACTACTCAATGTAACCGTAAGCAAAGACGGCGTTAAAACCGATATGCTGGTGGATCCGAACGTAGCCGACGGTACGCAGCAATATGTCGTTCAAGTAGGTGGTTATCCGCTCGTTGACGGTTCATCGTATCATCCGATAATACTAAGAGCCGACAATAACAGCTCCAGTCAACAGTTTAATAGTATATATTTTGAGTATCAAGACTATACGCAAATAGATATATCCGCCAAAATTACGGGCGGAAGGCTCGGCGCCATACTTGATCTTCGCGGTACCGGTATAGATTCTAGCGGCATGCCGACATCTGGTAAGCTTCAAGATTATATAGATAGGCTTGATACGTTCTCGAGAGGTTTTATAGAGAATATGAATAACGCCTATGCGGCCAGCGCCGATACAGAGTTTAGATCAAACAAAGTCAATGCCCTAGGTACGGAGCCGCTCTCTTTTCTGCCGTTAAATATCAAAAACGGTTCGTTTGACGTCGTAGTGTACGACAATTCCGGAAATGTAGCCGCTAGGCGTACTATAAACGTGGATATATATACCGATACGCTCAACTCGATAGCGGCGAAGATAAATGCCGCTCAAGACGACAACGGGGACGGTAATGCTACAAACGACCTAAACAGTTTTTTTAACGCCAGCTTTGTTTCGGGAACTCAAGGCGAGTTTGACCTGTTCCAAACGGCGGCGGCATCAGGCAAGGGCTATAAGATCGCAATAGAGGATAGCTCTACGTCGCCTTCAAATTTTGCCGGAGCTCTTGGGCTTGGAAGGCTGTTTGATGGTACGAGCGGGGCAAATTTCACTCTCTCCCAGAAGTTTATAGACGATCCGTCTTTGATACACTCGTATGCAAAACCGGTTCTCGGCGACAACAGCGTAGCGAATAAAATTTTGCAGCTCCAGTACGACAAGCTGGAATTTAAAATGAGAGACGGAAGTATTAATATAAATACTATTTCAGGCTTTTACTCGGATACGGCTACGAGAGTTGCTGCCGATACCGAGACGGCAAAACTAAATAACGATGCATCAAAAGCGGTTTATAACGCCGTTAGCGAAGAGATGTCTGCTATCTCGAAAGTTTCTACCGACGAAGAGATGGTGAGTCTGATCAAATTCCAGTCCGGCTATTCGGCTTCGGCAAAAGTCGTCACGACGCTTGATCAGATGATGAATACGCTGCTTGGAATAAAACAATAGTTTAAACGCTATTTTTTTATACTGACCGCAATGAAAGAGTTTGGTTTAAATATTTTTGTGCTTGCGGCTATAGCCGTTTTTTGTTTTATCGGGCCTTTTGTTTACGGTGTCGACCCGTCTGCATTTGACAAAAATAGTATTTTGACCGCTCCGTGTTCCCAGTTTTGGTTTGGAACGGATAGGCTCGGTCGAGACATGCTCGCAAGAATTATGAAGGGCGGGCAAAACTCTCTTATTATAGGTTTTGCCGCCTCTTTCGTATCTACGGCTATCTCTTTGGCAATAGGTATTTTTGCAGGGTTTTACAGAGGTATCGTGGATAAGATGAGCGTTGTTTTGATAGATCTGTTTTTGACGGTTCCTACATTTTTTCTTCTTTTGGCGCTTGTATCGTACGTCGATGTTTCGGCGTTTTTGCTTATATTTATCATAGCGATTAGTTCTTGGATGGGTACGGCTAGGCTTCTAAGAAGCGAGGTGTATGCCATAAACGATAAACCGTTTGTAAAAATACTAAAAATAGCCGGCGTCTCAAAAATAAAAATAATCCTCAAATACTACACCCCGATACTCTCTCCGATTTTGCTTACAAGTTTCGTATTCGGAGTTAGCGGAGCTATTCTTGCCGAGAGCTCACTAAGTTTTTTAGGGCTTGGGATATTGCCTCCGGATATGAGCTGGGGAGGACTGCTTTCTGATGGCAAAGACGTGATGGATATAGCCTGGTGGATTAGTTTTTTTCCTGGCCTGATGATATTTTTGGTTACGTTTTCTCTTGTCGGGACGGCGTTTAAGCTGCAAAACAGAATAAATGCTAAAAGCTCGGCGATATGAGCGATCTAAAAGCTAGACTAGACGCCGAATACAAGGCTAGAAACAAAGAGTGCGAGCTAAGCCTGGATAGACCGGATCCGCTTATGGTGGCGAAGCGGTACAACGATGAGCATATAGCTCTCGCATGCGCACTGTTTGCCTACGGAAACGCTGGGCAGATAGTAAAGTTCTTATCCTCTCTCGATTTTGAGGCAGACGATATAGATGCTGCGTTTAAAGATAAATATTACCGTTTTCAGACCCCCTCCGATACGGTGCGTTTTTTTAAGGCGCTAAGTGAACTTAAAAAAGAGGGCGGAGTTTTCGAATTCTTTAATAGCGGCTATAAGAGAGAGCATTCGGTGCTTGATGGTCTTAGGTTTGTTATTTCTAAATTAAATTCGATACTAAAGCCGGATACACAAGGGCTTGATTTTTTGGTCGGAAGAGAAGAGATAAAAGAGAGTGGCTCTCCGCTAAAAAGATGGAATATGTATCTTCGTTGGATGGTACGCAAAGATTGTCTTGATATGGGGCTATGGGAGAGTAGGGTAGATAGGTCAAGCCTGCTTCTTCCGCTAGACACTCATACTTTTAACGTCTCGAGAAGACTGGGGCTTTTGGAGCGCAAAAGCTACGATCTTAAATCGGCAATATTGATTACCGAAAAGTTGCGGGAGTTTGACCCGATGGATCCGATAAAATATGACTTTGCTCTTTATAGAATAGGCCAAGAGAAGCTAGGTTAGCAGACACTAAACGTTATTTGGTGCGCAATACTTAAACGTCCGCTTTTTGGCGGGCTTTACACTTTTTTGATTAATTTTCACGCATTAATTTAATACGTTTTTGGCTACAATGCCCCAAAACTTTAGTCTCAAAGGCAAAATATGGGTGATAGACTTTTTACGTTTTTTGGCGCCTTTTTGGGCCATTCGCAAGCTGCGATTTTGGTATCGCATACTCTTTTGACCGTTCTTGTTGTTCTTCTTGTTGCGGTAGTAGCAACACAAGGCATGAAACTTGTTCCTAGAGGTCTTCAAAATGTTATGGAGACATATCTTGAAGGCGTAATTAATATGGGCGCCGGCGTATTTGGAGAAGAGAGAGCCAGAAGATATCTTCCGCTTATCGCTACCATAGGTCTTGTTGTATTCGTATCAAACATGATGGGTATCATTCCGGGTTTCGAATCTCCTACGAGCAATATCAATATGACATTAGCCCTTGCGCTTGTAGTCTTTGTGTACTATAACTTCGAAGGTATCAGGCATCAAGGTTTTGTGCACTACTTCGCACACTTTATGGGACCTGTAAAAATCCTTGCGCCTTTGATGTTTCCTATAGAGATAATCTCTCACATTTCAAGAATTATCTCTCTTTCGTTCAGGCTTATGGGCAACGTAAAGGGCGACGATATGTTCCTTGCGGTTCTTCTTATGCTTGTGCCTTGGATAGTGCCTCTTCCGGCGTTTTTCCTACTATTCTTTTTTGGCATACTTCAAACGTTTATATTTATGATACTTACATATGTCTATCTTGCGGGCGCCGTAATGATGGAAGAAGAGAATAAACACTAATATGCGCCAAAAATACCTTGAAATCCTGATCAGCTTTTGCCTCGGGGTTTCTTGGGCTCTCTCTTTCGGGCTGGCCGCCTATCTTTTCTCTCACGGTCTTCAAGCTGGATTTTTTACGGCATTCGTACTCGCTCTTGTAGGTCTTGCTTTTGGATTTTTGTTCGTCGCATTTTTTGAAGGACTTTCTATGTTGCAAGATATTCTTCTAGAGAAAAAAGAGCAGACGAGACTTCTCAGAGAGATGCTATCCAAACTTAAAAAACCGTCAGATGAAAAAATATCTGATCACTGACCCGCACTACTATACTACTAAACCGGATACCTTCAAAGAAGCATTAAACCGAAGTTTAATAAAATACAAGCCTGATTTTGTTTGTTTCAGAGATAAATCCGAGGGCGACAAAAAAGAGCTTTTGGACGCTTTTAAAGAGAGCTGCAAAGAGGGCGGGTTTTGTTCTCTTGTAAACGGCTCCATAGAGCTTGCCATTGCCTATGGTTTTGACGGCGTCCATCTAAGAAGCGACCAGGGCGACCTGGCTAATCTTGCAAAACAAAACGCTCTTATGTGCATTGTAAGTTGCCATAACGTGGACGAAGTCAAGCTAGCCTTAGATAAGGGAGCCGATTTTGTTACGCTTAGCCCGTTATTTGACTCCCCGGGCAAAGTCGATGCGATAGGCATGGAAGCGTTTGCTAGAATGCTAAAAGAAATCGACAGAAGCAGAGTGTTCGCACTTGGCGGCATAGATGACGATAAAAAAATAAAAGAGGTCGAAAAACTAGAAGTTTTTGGCTTCGCTTCGATTCGCTACTTTACGAAATAAGGAAAAATTTATGCAGTTTGAAACGGTAATAGGGCTTGAGGTTCACGTCCAGTTAAATACTAAAACTAAGATTTTTTGCAACTGCTCCACTAGCTTCGGGGACGAGCCAAATTCGAATACATGCCCTACGTGTCTAGCGCTTCCCGGCGCTTTGCCTGTTTTGAACAAAGAGGCCGTAAAAAAAGCGATGCTTTTTGGTAATGCTATAGGTGCGACTATCAACAAAGCGTCAATATTTGACAGAAAAAGCTACTTCTATCCGGATTCGCCAAAAGCCTATCAAATTTCACAATTTACTATACCGATAGTAGAACATGGCAGACTCAGCATAGACTTTGAAGACGGAAGCTCTAAGACGGTTAGAATCGCCAGGGCGCACCTCGAAGAGGATGCCGGTAAAAACATACACGAGAGCGGATATAGCAAAGTAGACCTAAACCGCGTCGGCACTCCGCTCGTGGAGATAGTCTCCGAGCCAGATATGTCGAGCTCGCTTGAGGCGGTGCTATATCTTAAAAAGCTGCATGCGATAGTAACCTACCTCGATATATCCGACGCAAATATGCAAGAGGGCTCTTTTAGATGCGACGCAAACGTCTCTATTAGGCCTGTCGGCGACACGAAGCTTTATACGAGAGTCGAGATAAAAAACATCAACAGCTTCAAATTTATTCAGCGTGCGATTGACTATGAGGTAGCAAGACAGCGCGAGGCTTGGATGAGCGGCGTATACGAAAAAGAGGTCGTTCAGGAAACGAGACTCTACGACCCTTCAAAAAACGAAACACGCTCGATGAGAGGCAAAGAGGGGTCTGCCGATTATAGGTATTTCCCGGATCCAGACCTTCCTGTGCTAATAGTTACCGATGAGATGATGGAGGAGGCGAAAAAACTGCCTGAGCTGCCGGACGAGAAAAAAGAGAGATTTATGGGCTCTTACGGTCTAAAAGCATACGATGCGGGCGTACTTACAAACGACCTTTATATGGCGAACTACTTTGAGAATATGATAAAAGAGGGGAGCGATACGAAGCTTGCGGTTAGCTGGTTAACGACGGAACTTCTAGGTCGCTTGAACGCAAAAGGGGTTGAGTTGGCGGAAGGCGGGATAGATGCATCCAAGCTTGCGACACTCACAAAAAGAATAAGTGACGGTACTATAAGCGGCAAAGCTGCAAAAGACGTACTTGACTATTTGGTAGAAAATACAAGCGACGAGATAGACGCTATTATCGAAAAGCTAGGGCTAAAACAAGTGAGCGATGACGGCGCTATAATTGCTATTATTCAAGAGGTTATCAACAATAATCCTAAACAGCTTGAAGAGTATAGAAGCGGCAAAGAGGCGCTGTTTGGCTATTTCGTAGGCCAGACGATGAAGGCGAGCAAGGGAAGCGCAAACCCGGCAAAAGTAAACGAGCTATTAAAACAGCTGCTAAATGGGTAATTTCTTAGCTAAAAAACTCCTTATTTTCGCCTACCGACTGGATACGTCCGTCGGGTACGGCGCTGCTAAATCGTTTTTTAGAAACCTG
>JAEMQC010000102.1 GCA_022758985.1 Campylobacteraceae bacterium | reverse complement strand
TTCTTGCTCTAACTCTTCTTGTGTGTGATGTGGTGTAATTGTTATGTATTTCATACCTCAGGGAAAGCGAATTTCGTTCCGTATTTAATTTTAGTTGCGGATGGTATAAGTAGTATGTTCATAATACACCTTTCATATCTTGTTTGATTGTAGCAAATATTGCGTATAATCGGTTTAAAAACAGGGGCGGCTGGCGTAGTGGACGAAATAGAGATAATACCTGAATACAAAAAGGCTTTGGAGCTGGCTGTAGCTGGTGGTACGGCTTTGTTCGTAACCGGAAAAGCCGGAACCGGGAAATCTACGATGATACGCTATCTTGCCTCTTCGATAAGAGAGAGCGTTATATTGGCTCCCACTGCTGCCGCCGCTATCAATGCCGGAGGGGATACTATACACTCGTTTTTCTCTCTGCCTGCACGCCACATAGACCCTAGTGAAAAACTGCGCCTAAACCCAAAATCAAAAGCCGTAGCCGAGAGAATGCATACGCTGATAATAGATGAAGCCTCGATGGTAACGCCAAATATCGTCGATGCGATGGATGTTATGCTCCGCCGCACTCGCAAAAAAGATGAGCCATTTGGCGGTGTGTCTGTTGTGTTTGTCGGCGATTTGTTGCAGCTTCCGCCCGTTATATCGACGCATGAAGAAAGAATTTATTTTAGCGAACGGTATGAGACGCAGTTTTTTTATTCGGCGGATGTATTTGATGAGATAGATATTACCCCTGTGCACCTGACCCGCATAAGGCGGCAGGAGGATAACGGCTTTATTGAAGCTCTAGGCTGGGTGCGAGAGGGAGCAAATACTGAGAGGGCATTATCTTACTTTAACGGCAACTGTCTCAAATCCCATACCGACCTGGATAACCCGATGTGGCTTGTCGCAACGAACGCCGCCGCACACTCTATCAACGCAAGAAGGCTTGCACAGCTACCGGGCGAGGCGAAGAGTTTTACCGCAGAGGTGACGGGTGATACTCCGGCCGGCAAGTGGCGGCTCTGTGTGCCCGAAAAGCTAGAGCTAAAGGTCGGCGCAAAAGTCGTATTCTTAAGAAACAACAAACCAAAAGGGTGGATAAACGGCGATACCGGAATAGTCGTATCAATGGGGAGCGAAGCGATAATCGTAAAAAGCGATATAAGCAAAGAAACTCTAGAGGTGCCTCGTATGAGCTGGGAGCGCTATGAGTATACGTATGACGCAAAAAAGCAGACGATAGACAAAGAGGTCGTAGGTACCTTTTCGCAATTTCCGCTGGGGCTAGGCTGGGCGGTAACTATCCATAAGTCGCAAGGAATGACGCTGGAAACGGCGGTAATAGATCTTGGAAACGGGGCTTTTTCGGACGGACAAACATACGTCGCCTTGTCGAGATGCAGAACAGTGGACGGCATAAGACTAGCTAGAAATCTGAATGAGCGGGATATACGGGCAAATAGGGAAGCATTGGAGTTTTATAAGGCTATAGGGGTCTAGCGTTTTTAAGGCTCTTTAATTCCTCTTTTAGGCTTGGAATATGATTTTTGCAAATGTCAAAAATCAGCTCCGCATCGAGGTCTATGTAGTGATGTGAGATTTTTTCTCTTAGCTGTATTGCGCCTTTTATGTTTTTGGAGCTTATGTTTGTTTTTGCGGATAGGCTTTTTAGCATCTCTCCTATGACTTGAAGTCGCATAAGTACCGAGTCGAATAAAACTATCGCATCATCATCTTTTAAAAAATCTTGCGGGGTTGATATATGTGCTGTCCTTTTTAGCACGGTCTCTATAGACTCCAAAATATCCAAGAGTTTATCGTCAAAAAGTTCATCAGACAAAAATTGCCTCCCGCAAAATTCTGGTTTTAAATCTTTCTCTCATATTGTCGTGTATTCTTACAAGATCCACTTTTGTGCCAAACTCTTTTTCAAGCTCATCTTGCAATTCTATCAGGCTAGCAAAGCTAGGTGGCATCTGGGCTATTATGTCAACATCGCTACTCTCTGTTGCCTCGTCTCTTGCCACAGAGCCAAATACTCCGATACGCTCCACGCCAAAACGAGCGGCAAAATCGCTCTTGCGGTTTTCAAGGATTGATAGGACTTGTGATTTTGTCACAATTATAGCCCCATCTTCCCCGGATTTAGGATATTGTTCGGGTCGAACGCTCTTTTGATAGAGCGGAATAGGTCGAGTTCCGCATCCGTAAACGCCATCTTCATAAAAGGCGCCTTGGAGACACCGATGCCGTGCTCTCCGCTAAGTGTGCCGCCAAGGTCTATTGCGATTTGAAATATCTCCTCTATCGCTTTTTCGGCTAGCTCTAGTTTGTGCGGGTCGTTTTTGTCGGTCATGACGTTTGTATGTACATTGCCATCCCCAGTGTGTCCAAAGCAAGGGATACTAAAGCCGTATTTTTCGCTTACCTTTTTGTATTCTGCTAGCAGCTCAGGGAGCGCAGCTCTTGGCACCGTAATATCCTCGTTTAGTTTTTTACTTCCATATACTTTGAGGCTTTGAGATGCATTTCGTCTTGCAAACCATAGATTTGAGGCTTCTGTGGCGTCCTTGGCTCTTACGAAGTCCGTGCAACCGTTAGCCTTAAACACTTTCTCTAGGGCAGCCATCTGAAGGTCTAGATCGGCTTCAAGATTTCCGTCTACGTCGGTAATGAGTATTGCTCCAGCTTCTACCGGAAGCCCTTTTTTATGTACCTCTTCGACGGCTCTTATCGTTAGATTGTCGAGAAACTCCATCGCAACCGGCGTAATACCCTCTGCAAACGTCTTGTATACTGCTTCCATCGCCGATTCAACAGTCGGGAATACCCCCATTGCAGTTTTTGTCATTTTCGGTTTTGCTATGAGGCGCAGCGTGATTTCTGTAGTTACCGCCAGTGTCCCCTCGCTACCTACCAGTATTCCGCATAGGTTGTAGCCTGCTACGTCTTTTATGGTTCGTTTGCCGGCTTTGATAACGTCGCCGTTTGGTATTACGGCTCTCATCGCCATTACGTAGTCTTTTGTGATGCCGTATTTTGCGGCTCTCATGCCGCCGGCATTTTCGGCTACGTTGCCGCCTATTGTGCTATACTCTTGGCTAGCAGGATCTGGCGGATAGAATAGCCCGACTCTTTCTACCGCTTCTTGAAGTTCTTTGTTTATTACGCCCGGCTGCACTACGGCTACAAGGTTTTTGGTGTCAATCTCCAAGATTTTATTCATGTGCTTTTCAAAGGCTAGTACTATTCCGCCAGTTACAGGCAACGCTCCGCCGGTAAAACCGCTTCCAGCGCCCCTTGGAACCACCGCTATTAGGTGCTCGTTGCAGTATTTAAGTACTTTGCTTACGTCTTCTTCGTGCCTTGGAAAGACGACGGCGGACGGCTCGTATCTGTTTTTTGTGGCGTCGTAGCAGTAGGCTATCAGATGCGCTTTGTCGTCAAAGCAGTTATCGTCGCCTACTATGGATTTGAGAGCGGATATATGTTTTTTGTCTAGCATTTTTATCTACCGATTAGCGCTGAGTAGTAAGAGTCAAAGTCTTCGACTTTTTCTTTCATCATTCCCATATATCCGGTCTCAATCTCTCCAGTTCTTTTGAAAAATGGAGATTCGAAATCTTTTGAATTTTCAGATGCAAAGGCTCTCTCTTCTAGTACCTCAAGGCTTTGGCAATCGGCTATATAAACCTTGTCTTTTATGGCAAAATATACGGCGCCCACAGCGTATAGTTTGCAAAAAGAGGCGAAGTGCTTGGCTTTTGGCTCACCGACTCTCTCTTTTGTTAGGAGCGCTGCGAATAGATCTGGGTGTACCCATGTTTTATTATCGGAGACGGCCACTTTTTGGTAATCGGCTTGGTTTTTGGCGATTATCGTGGCTCTGTCGTCAAAAAGATAAAAAATCGCTTTATCCCCGACTTTTGGAAGTATTATAGCTCTAGGCAGAGCCTCTTGGGCGAGGTCGTCAAACATCTCAAATCTTACTTTTATCTCGTTGCCGCTACTTACGGCTCTTGCGGCAGCGACTATAATATCTCTCTGCCCGTCAAGCTTTGTTACAACTATGCCGGTTACTCCTTTTTGGACGTTGCCGTCACCTTTTAGCGTTGCGCCCATACCGTCGCTGTCGATACTTACAATCGTCATCTCTACTTTTTCTTTGGCGTATACTAGCGATGCTAGCATCAAAATAGCCAAAATCAATTTCTTCATACTTCTGCCTTTTTCAAAATTACCTCATTATAGCAATGCAAGGATTACAAAATATATTTTATGCACTCAACTTTTCTAAGTTCTTCGTATATATATAGCCGCTCATCTTCGCTGTAAACCAAAACTTCCAGCGTGAGGCTTACGAACTTGCCGCTTGAGGACTTGTTGGATGGCGTAAGCGTAAAAGGCTTCTCTTTTAATATATGTACAGCGCTTGCGTGCATACTATCTTCGTCCATACCTATGATTTTATACTGCCACGAGATAGGGTATTCTAGCTCTAGTTTTTTACCCTCTAGTATATTTGCCACTTTTGCCTCCGATTTTGCTCTCTAGCCTAATGTCTGTAATTTCCATGCCTTTGTCTATCGCCTTTACCATGTCGTAAATAGTCAAAAGTCCGACCGATACGGCCGTAAGCGCCTCCATCTCCACGCCGGTCTTGCCTTCCATCTTTACCGTAATGAACATCTTAAAGCCGGGCAAAGCGTCTACCTCTTCTATGTCGCATTTGACAGATGAGAGAGCCAGAGGGTGGCACATCGGTATAAGCTCACTCGTTTTTTTAGCGCCCATAACCGCTGCTATTACGGCAGTTTGAAGCACAGGCCCTTTTTTGGCCGTCCCTTCTTTTACGGCTTTGTACGCCTCAAGGCTCATCTTGATTAGACCGCTTGCTACGGCTATTCTAACGGTTTCGTTTTTGTCCGAGACATCCACCATTTTAGGTAGATTGTTTTCATCTAAATGGGTTAACTCCATCTTCTATCGCTTTTTTATAATCTTCATATCTATTGAGGTTTGAAAACTCTTTTTCGTTACCCGTTTGGACGAAAATTGTACCGATTTTCTCTAAAAGAAGGGTTAATTTGTGTTTGTTTTGCTTTATCATTCTGGTTAGCTCGGAGGATATGCTTTTGTCGTACACGGCTACGGTAGGATGTATTTTCTCGCCGCTTTGCGCAACTACGAACGGGGCATTTCTCAGGATAATGTTTTGTATCGACTCTTCGCTTATAAAGGGGGTATCGACGCCAATGAAAAATATCCTATCGCTTTGTAGCGTTTCAAATGCGCTCAGCATGCCAAGTGTTGGCGCAAACAGCTCGCTGGTGTCAAATCCCTCGACGGATGTTAAATCCTCGATAATCTGTTTCGATTCTATTTTGTCGTAGTTTTTGGCGGATTTTGTGTTTAAGTAGACGTTTTCAAATATTTTTGATAACTTCTGGTATTGCCTATAGTATAAGGGTTCGCCCCAAAAGTCCAAAAATGCTTTGTCTATCCCTGCATCCTCTCTCATACGGGAGCTTTTTCCGCCTGAGAGAATGACGCACGGAATATCTCTTATCATCAAAAGAGGGTATTGCCTAGTTCGTTTGCTTTTTGTTCGAACCTATTAAGACTCTCGTTTATATTGTTAAGAAGAGAGCCTAGTTTTGCGTTCGTTTCGGTTGCCGCTGAAATTTTTTGGGCTGCGTTATCCATCTGCTCTTTTTTCTGAGCGCCGAATGCGGCTAGTGGATTTGAGATCTGCTCTTTTTTGGATTTTAGCATCTCTTTTGCATTTTTTTTCCACTCTTCAAAATCACCGCCAAAGCCTATTTCGCTAGAGCTTAAATCGATTTGGATGACTCCCGCCGTTGTATCGAAGCTCTGTTTTGAGAGGACATTTTTTTGCGAGTAAGAGATAGTCGCTCCTAGAGCCGAGGCTGCGTCAAAGCTTGTTATGCCTTCTTTGTCAAGTTTTGATATAAACATTTCAGATATTTGTATGAAGCCTACAGCGTCGTTGGTGTCTTTGATTTTTTGTACAAAATTGGCTCCGCTTGCAGGTTTACTTTGCACCGCTTGGTCTACTTGAGCCGTTCCGGCTTGTTTTTGTGCGTTATCTTGCGGTTTTGGTATCTGCACCCCTGGAATATTAAAAGGGTTTGTTTTTATTAGAAAATCGACATTCATCTCTGTCCCCTTGCTCTCTAGATGTTTAAACACAAAAGCAAAATATGTTCCTATTTTTTAAGCAATTTTTTATAGTATAAAATAAAGTTATATTATAAAAGATGCCGAACGGCTTTGTGGTATTACCAAAATATTAATTAGTACTACTTAACAAATTGCTAAAATTTTATCATCAGTTAAGTTTCATTTAACTAGAATTTGAGGTCACGCAAACATAGATATTAGCGAGGAGAGATAATGCTAAATGGTTGCCAAGAGCCGGTAATAACGGCGTTTACGGCTACGCCGACGTATGTGGATACAAATAAAGGCGAGAGCTACTATAAGGCTCTATTTGAAAAATGCAAAACGAGACTAGAGGCTCTAAAAAAAGAGGAGACTTCCAATTCGGAGTCTAGTATATATGAAATACTGGAAGCCAACGATATAAGCAGGAGGGATTTTCTAAAATGGGTATCGGCGACTACCGCTGCGCTGATGCTTCCTTCCTTTTTTGAACCGCTAGTGGCGGAGGCTGCCGAGCTCATGAATAGGGCTCCGGTTATCTGGATAGAGCTCCAAGACTGTGCCGGAAACTCCGAAGCGCTCCTTAGAAGCTCGGCACCGACGGTAGACGATCTGCTATTTGACATTATTAGCCTAGAGTATCACGAGACGCTTATGGCTGCCGCCGGACATCAGGCGGATAAACAGCTAGAAGACGGTATTCATACGTTTAAAGGCAAATATATCCTCTTCGTAGAAGGTTCTATCCCGCTTAAAGACAAAGGTATCTACGGAACCATAGGCGCTTCTGGCGAAACGTTTGAGGAACACCTAAAAAGACTCTCAGCAGATGCGGCTGCTGTCGTAGCTGTCGGCTCATGTGCGACTTTCGGCGGCGTGCCTGCTGCGGCTCCAAATCCGACCGGTGCAGTAGGCGTTATGGATATAGTAAAAGGCAAGCCTGTTATCAATATACCGGCATGTCCGGCAAACCCTGCAAATATGGTTGGTGTTGTTCTTCACTACTTGCTAACTGGAACAATTCCGGAGCTAGACCACCTGCTTAGACCTAAATTTGCGTTTGGTTATAGAATTCATGATAACTGCGAGAGAAGAGCGCACTTTGACGCCGGCGAATTCGTAGAAAAATGGGGCGACCACGGCGCAAAAAATAACTTCTGTCTGTACAAAATGGGATGTAAAGGCCCTATGACGTTTAATAACTGCTCCATCATAAGATACAATGACGGCACAAACTGGCCGATAGGCGTGGGACGCGGCTGTATCGGATGTTCAGAGCCTGATTTCTGGGATAAATATGCGCATGAAAGACCGATGGCGAACGCAAACATTAAAGCGCCGGGCGGCGGCGTAGAAAAATCAATAGACGAATTTGGTATGGGGCTCGTGACGGCAGCTGTAGTCGGTATAGGTGTACACGCAGCTATAAGCGCTTTTGCCGGTAAAAAAAGTGGAGAAGAGGGGAATAGATAATGAGCAAACACGTAGTAATAGATCCGATTACCAGGATTGAAGGACATCTAAGAGTTGAAGTGGTAATCGACGATAAAAATACGATTGTGGATGCATATAGCTCATCTACAATGTTTAGAGGTATCGAGACGATACTAAAAGGAAGAGACCCTAGGGATGCCGGTCTTCTTGCGATGAGAATCTGCGGTGTTTGTACCGGTACGCACTACCAAAGAAGTATAGAGGGCGTTGAGCACGCTTTTAAGGTTAAAATCCCAAAAAATGCAAGACTTGTCAGAAATCTAGTTCAAGGCGCACTATATGTGCACGACCATATAGTTCACTTCTATCATCTACATGGTCTTGACTGGGTAGACGTCGTATCTGCGCTAAAAGCGGATCCAAAAAAAGCCGTAGAGATAGCAAATAAGGTCTCTGAAAAACCTTGGAACGTAAGCGAAGCCACATATAAAGCGGTTCAAGAAAGGGTAACTAAATTCGTAAAACAAGGCAGACTAGGAATTTTCGGTAACGGTTATTGGGGTAGCAAAGCGTACAAGCTAAGCCCTGAGGAGAACCTAATCATCCTATCTCACTACCTTGATGCGCTTGATTTGCAAAAAGAGCTTGCAAAAATGATGGCGATATTCGGCGGTAAAATGCCGCACCCGCAAAGCTTCGTAGTCGGAGGTGTGACTTGTGTTCAAGACATCCAAAATCCTGCGCGTATAGCACAGTTCAAACAATGGCTCAAAAAAGGTCAAGATTTTGCAAAACACGCATACATACCTGACGTAGTTCTTGCAGGAAAGGCTTATGCAGACGAGGCGCTTGCCGGAGTTGGCGGCGGACTTGGGAACTTCATGTGCTACGGCGACTTTAGACTTGATGATAACGACTTTTACAAAGCTTCACTACTTTTCCCAAGCGGCGTAGTTTTGAATAAAGATATTAGCAAGGTGTTTGAACTAGACCAAGCAAAAATCACGGAAGACGTAACGCACGCATGGTATAAAGGGACAGCTCCTCTTCATCCGTTCAAAGGTGAGACGATACCTGAATATACGGGCTTTGGTAAAAAAGAAAACGGTATAGCATATCTAGATACAAAAAACAAATACAGCTGGATTAAAGCTCCTATATACGGCGACAATAGAGTAGAAGTCGGACCGCTAGCTAGGATGGTTGTCGGTTATGCGAAAAATGATAAGAGAATAAAATCTTATGTAGATGGATTCTTTGGAAGATTAAATGCTCATGTTGGAGCACAAGTTCCGCTGACAGCTCTATTCTCTACGGTTGGTAGGACTGCCGCAAGAGCTGTTGAAACTGAGCTTATGGCGGACGCTATGATGGAGTGGGTAGACGAACTTGCAAAAAATACGGCTTCCGGTCAGCTTGACACTTGGACGCAGTTTGATTTCGACAAAGTCGCAAAAGACGCCGAAGGCTACGGTATGGCGGAGGCTCCAAGGGGCGCTCTGGGTCACTGGGTAAAAATAAAAGACGGTAAAATCGAAAACTATCAATGTATAGTTCCTTCAACGTGGAATGCCAGCCCTAGAGATGCTAAAGGCAGAATGGGCGCTTATGAGGCTTCTCTTGTAGGCACAAAAGTTGCAAATCCTGACCAGCCGCTTGAGATACTTAGAACTATTCATAGTTTCGACCCTTGCATCGCTTGCGCAGTTCATATAGTCGATACGAAAGGAAAAGAGCTCGGCGTATACAAAATATCTCCGAGCGCGGGGGTGTGCAATGTCTAAAAGTGCCGTGCCGGTCAAAAGAATGACCGTAGCCGGCCGTGTTATACACTGGGCAAACGCTATATCAATATTAGCTTGCGTAATAACGGGTCTTTATATAGGACACCCTTACTACCAAAGCTTTATAGCGGATCCGGCGGTAGACAAGTATGTGATGGCGTACAATAGGCTGATACACTTTATAGGGGCGATTATTTTGGACGTCACGTCTATTATTATCGCTTATCTATATTTCTTTAGTAGATTTGAAAAGCCTTATAAAAAACTTATTCCTAACAAGCAAAACTTGAGCGAGTTTTGGGAAGTTTTTGTCAATCTAATGACTTTTAATAGGCGAAAAAATTTCAACTCTGCTCATGCAGACAGCTTCAATACGGTGTACTTTACGGTATTCCATATTTTGCTAATTTTGATGCTTCTAACCGGGCTTCAACTATACGTACATGGACTAGCTAGCGGCCTTAGTTCGGTCGGTGGATGGTGGCCTCTTTTGCTGCATGTGGCTACAGACTGGACGTTGTGGGTATTTGGCGGCAATATGGGCGTTAGAGTTGTGCATCATACGCTAATGTGGTGGATTATAGCGTGGACTATTTTCCATATTTACTACCAGATATGGAGAACGATCTATTGGAGAGAGGGAGATATAGCCATCGTATTTGGTGGTGAGAAATTCGTAAAAGCCGACAAGGCTTGAGTGCCAAAAACCTTCTAATCGGCGTAGGCAACGTCCTCTTTAAAGATGAGGGCGTGGGGGTCTACGCCGCCAAATATCTTGAAAATAACTACTCTTTCGACGACTCCCTCGAAATAATAGACGGCGGCGTGCTGGGCTTTAAGCTAATGGCGCTATTTCAAGAGTATGACAACGTAATAATCCTGGATACCGTATCGATAGAGGATAGTCCCGGCTCCGTATATAGGCTTCCCTCGGACGTACTAATGGGGCTTGGGTCATATCGCAAGACGGCACACGAAGTAGAAATAATAGAGATGCTTGAAATCTGTTCTATGCTGGAAAAGATGGCAAACGTCGTAATTATCGGGATTGTTCCGCTTGATATAGGCGTTGAAAACGCTCTGACGGATGAGCTCATATCTGCTATGCCTCAATACCTCAGAACTGTTCTGGACGAACTTGATACTCTGGGCGTAAAGTATGAGAAAAAAAACAATATCACGATAGAATCGGTCATAGAAAATTTTTTCAAGGAAAATTCGGTTGGTAATCAAATATAGACTCGGTTTTGACAATCATAGCGACGACTATGCATACCTGGCAAGCCAAATCCTCAAAGATACGAATTCAAACGTAATAAAAACGGATAACGAAATAATTATATATATAGACGGAAACGAAGACGAGATAAAAGCGGCCTTTACACTACTTGGCGAAGAGTTGCCGCTTTCGCTTTATCTATCAGGTCAGAACGTAGAAGAAGCGGTCATGATGCCCCCAAATCGCCAAGAGCTAAAAGAAGTTTCCTATCTTGCCATGTATCCGCATTTGGCTAGGGGGCTTATAGACGAGAGGAGCAAAAACTATTTTTGCGTCGGCGGCAAAGTCGTATTAAACGGGGCGGAAGTATCAGGCAAGGATAGCTTAATAAAAGCACTATATGGCGTAGCATCTGCTCTTAAAAGCGGCAAAAGCGTAAGGATAAAAAACGAAACAAGCTCCTATCTGCTCTCTTTAAAACAAAGCGATTCCGTGCTGCTTTGCAATCTAAAAGAGCCGACCCTGGCGGGTCATAACATAACGGTAGACGAGGCGCTTTCACTTTCAACGATGGAGAGACCGTATATACTAAAAGCGAATAAGAATACGTCGAGATTTTGCCTCTACTCTTTTGCTAACGACGCCCTGCTTCTTCTTTTATCGAAAGCGGCTACCGATAACGACATAGATGTTTTATATATCTCAAAAGACGTTGACGCAGATGAGGAGCTGTTTTATAGCGACATCAAAGGCGATGCGCCAAAAAGAAAAGCGCTATTTTTTAGCGGAAGCGATAGATTTTTTCTAAACGACAAATTTACTCCGGAATCGCTTGTAAAAGATGGCGACGCTCTATTTTTCGATATGAACATATCGGATAGATTTGGCGTATATGCCGTAAAAAGTGGAGTTGGAGCAAAAAAAATAGCCTACGCTTCGTTTTTTGCGTCAAACTTGGCGAGCGAGCTAAAAGATAGTTTTGAGTTTGGGCAAAAGCTGCTCTCAAATTTTGAAGCCTCTTTTGCGGATAGATACGAGAGACTCTCAACTCTTGCCCTAAAGCCGGGTATGGATATAGAAAATTTCTTTGAGGCCGCATCTACGGCGCTTGGAATGGAAGGCGGTTTTGCCGCTATAGCGACTGCCGCAAACGGTAGCGATATAGCCGGGGGTGTTAAGCTTGATTTTGTGCTTCAAAACGAGAACGGATCGGCTTATTTGAATCTGAAAAAATGTTTTGCTTCTATTTTGAGCTACAAGCTTGCCGGGGTTGAGGACGAGATACTTGCCTATTCTATATTCGAGTCTGCGGTAGACTTCTTGATACTCTCTCTCGACGAGGCGAAAAAAAGTTTTGCCGTCTCAAAAATAAATATCGGTGGCGAGTTTTTGTTCTCAAAAGCTTTTGTATCAAAGCTAAAATCGAAGATAAAAAACGTAGATATCGATATGGCTCTAAACTCTTTGCCGCAAAATCTAAAGGGTCTATACGAACTTGCCGTCTAAAACCGCTCGGGTTGTAGTTCGCGGTATCGTACAAGGGGTCGGTTTTCGCCCTTTTGCGGCAAAACTGGCCACCGACTTGGGGCTTGGCGGAAGCGTTAAAAACTGTGTTGATGGCGTATCTATAATCATTAGCGGGGACGCAAGAGATATAGAGCTTTTTTTGTATGAGCTACAAAATAATCCTCCCGTACTTGCAAAAATAGAAAGCATAGAGATAAAAGAGTGCGAGCTGCGCTTTTTTGACGGTTTTAGAGTCGAAGAGAGCGATGTAGTAGGCTCAAAAAACTCCCTTTTTCCTCCGGATCTTACGATATGCGAAGAGTGTCAAAAAGAACTTTTTGATAAAAACGATAGGAGGTTTTTGTATCCTCTGATAAACTGCCAAAACTGCGGCCCCAGATTTACGGTAATCGAATCTTTGCCTTACGATAGAGGGCGCACCACTATGCGCTTTTTTGAGATGTGCGAAGAGTGCAAAAAAGAGTATTTAAACATACTGGATAGAAGATTTCACGCCGAACCGGTTTCCTGTCCCGCTTGCGGCCCGTCGTTTTATCTAAAGGACGGCGAAGGTAAGCTACTTTATATTTCAAAAGAGGGCGAAATACTAAAAAAAGTAGCGGCGGCGCTTGATGACGCAAAAATAGTGGCGCTTAAGGGTGTGGGCGGTTTTCATCTGTTGTGTCGGGCCGATAGCGACGAAGCGGTATTACGTCTTAGAGAAAAAAAGCAAAGAGCCAAAAAGCCGCTCGCGGTTATGTTCAAAGATATAGATAGCGCCAAAAAGGAGTGTTGGCTGGAGTCTTTCGAGGAGTCGCTAGTTTTATCAAAAGAACGGCCGATAACGATAGTTAAAAAATCGAGCTCTTTTTCTCTGAGTCGTCACATCTCCCATGATAGCCCGTATCTTGGCATATTTTTACCGTATAGCGGCACGTATAGCGTATTAACACAGATGGTCAACTTCCCCATAGTGGCAACTAGCGCAAATATATCGGATGAGCCTATTGTCACCGATGAAGAGGAGCTACTTGAGAGACTCTCTGGGGTTTTTGATTTTGCGTTTTACTATGACAGAAAGATAGTACAAGGATGCGACGACTCCGTAGTTAGAGCAAGCGGTAATGAAATCATAAAGCTTAGAAATTCAAGAGGATATGCTCCGCTATTTTTGAAGTCGCCAGGTGAGTTTAAAACTCCCGTATTTTGCGCCGGAGCGCACCAGAAAAACTGTTTTGCGTTTGCTTTTGGGGATCAGGTGGCTATATCGCCTCATATAGGAGATTTGGGTTCTATCGAGGCGTCCGAGTACTATGAAAAAAGCGTTTTACATATGAAATCTCTTTGGGGTATTGATTTTGGACTCTCTGTGTGCGACAAAAACGACAGATATGCGTCAAGCGAGTATGCCGCTTCGCTTGGAGTAAAGCTCTTAAGATTGCAACACCACAAAGCCCATTTTCTTGCATCGCTATACGAAAAGAACGCTCTAAAAAGCGATGCGATAGGCGTAGTGTGGGATGGAACGGGGCTTGGGGATGATGGCTCGGTATGGGGCGGCGAGTTTTTTTTAAAAAAAGGCTACGAGATCGAGAGAATTCGTTCGCTGCCATATTTTTGGCTGCTGGGCGGCGAAAAGGCCGCAAAGGATGCCAGAAAATCCGCACTCTCACTAGCTCTTTCGTTTTTGTCGCCGGATGAGGCCGAGAGTGTCGCTTGCAAGCTTGGATATTCTAGCTTTGAGCAAAAAATACTCTTTGACGCATTCGATAAAAAGATAAATTGCTACCGTACTTCGTCTATGGGAAGATTGTTTGACGGGGTTGCGGCTTTGGCTGGTGTTGTTTGCGGCGATATATATGAAGGTGAAAGCGGTTTGATGTTGGAAGCCGAGTATAATCAAAATAGCGGCGAATACTTTGATGTTTTGGGCGGCGTAGATATAGACGTAAAATCTCTTTTAAGAGCCGTTATAGCCGAAAAAGAGGCACAAAAAATAGCTACTATGTTTGTAAATACGCTCGCAAAATGGATAAAAAACGTCTCCTATGAATATGAATTGCCGTTTTATTTTAGCGGCGGAGTATTTCAAAACTCTGCTTTGGTAGGCGCCATAAAGCGTGAACTTAACGGTAAAAACATAAATTTCCATACCGCTCTTAGTCCAAACGACTCCTCTATATGCGTCGGGCAAGCAGCCTTTGCATCTTTGTATCTAAGCGGTCACATAACCAAAGAAGAACTTTAGGTTAAAGTAAATAAAATCTTGACCAAATATTACTAAAAGGGAAAAAGTATGCACATTCCTGACGGTTTTTTAGCTCCGGCTACCTATCTGCCGCTTTTAGCCGTTGAAGTCGGCACACTTTACTACGCTTTCAAAAAAACGGCTGCTTTTATAAGCGACGATAACGTCCTTCCGTTTTTGGCGTCGATATCCGCTTTTAGCTTTGTAATTATGATGTTTAATATTCCGATTCCCGGCGGTACGAGCGGGCATGCGACCGGAGTTGCGGTGCTGACTCTTTTGTTTGGGCCTTGGGTCGCCATCTTTTCCCTTAGCGTAGTGCTCTTGTTGCAGGCGCTGCTATTTGGCGACGGAGGACTGCTTACATTCGGCGCCAACGCTTTTTGCATGGGTGTTATCGGTTCATTTTCTGCTCATTTTGGAGCCAAGTTGGCCGCTAGGTTTGTCACAGAGAAAATATCCTGGTTTTTTGCCGGATATATCGGAGCGGTGGCATCGTCATTTGCTGTAGCTTTACTACTCGGTATCCAGCCTCTATTTTTTACCGACGAAACCGGTAGGGCGGCATTTTTCCCACTCGGACTAGAGATTACCGTGCCGGCTCTTGTCGGTTCGCACGCTCTATTTTTCGGGGTGCTCGAAGGTGTGGTTACAGCCCTGGCGCTATCGCTTATTAGAAGGGTCCACGCTATGCCCTTAGGAGTGCAGAGATGAGCGGCTACAAAAAACTAATAATTTGGCTAGCTCTGCTTATTTTGCTGACCCCGCTCGGTATTATTACCCAAAATCCGGCATGGGGCGAATGGAGCGAAGAGGAGCTATCCTCGATGATCGGATTTGTGCCGATAGGTATTAAAGAGGGTTCATTTTTTAACGCTCCGTTTGCCGAGTATGTATTTGCTCCGCTTGGGAAGGTCGGCGGTTATATATTTAGCGCGCTTATAGGCTCCATTCTTGTTATTTTTATTTTCTATGCCCTGAAAAAAGTATCTAATGCAAAAAAATAAGCTTTTATTGGCGGCTTACGCATTTTTTATCGTTATTCTTAGCGTTTCTGTTTCATATACCCTCTTTGCCGCTGCCGTCGCAGTCTCTTTTGCGATACTAAATAGCAAAAGAAGAGCGGAGATTTGTAAAAGGAGTTTTTTTGCCGTTATATTTTTTACCGGGCTTACGTTTGCCGGTAGTTTAGTCGCCGCCGTTTTATTCGGTTTTGTTGTAGACTACGAACACTTCGCACTTCTGCTTTGCAGAGCTTTTTCGATGACGCTCATGACTCTATCCGTCATCGATAGAATAGGAGTATTCAATATATTTGGCAAGGCCGGACCTTTTGCCGTGTTTATCGTTTTGCTTTTTTCAAAAATAGAGAGCCTAAAAAAACAGATGCAGGAGTTTTCGGAAGCCGCAAGGAGCAGAGGATTTGTGAACTACACTCTTAAAGACTCTTTGTCTTTGTTGTCCGTTATAGTTACGGCTCTCTTGATTCGAAGTCTGGACGGTTTTAAAACAAGCGCCGAAGCTATGAAATCGAGAGGTTACGGTGCTTAAAATAGAAAATATCTCGTACAAAAAAAACGGCAAACAGATACTAAAAAACGTCTCTTTTGAGTTGACAAAAGGTGATAAAATAGTGCTTTTAGGGTTAAATGGAAGCGGTAAAACGACTCTTTTGAAGCTTTTAAACGCACTATGTTTTGCAGACGAAGGCACTTTTATTTTTGACGGCGAAAAAGTAGAAAAAAAAAGTTTTACTAAGCAGTTTGAAAAAAGTTTTAGGCAAAAATGCGTACTACTCTTTCAAAACTATGAAGCGATGTTTTTTTGCAAAAATATTTACGAGGATATATCTTTTTCGCCCGTTAGATTTGGACTTTTCGATATAGAACAGAGGGTTTGCATGGCGGCAAATATGTTCGGACTTGGAGAGAAGCTGGACGAGTTTGCGTTCAATCTAAGCGGCGGAGAGAAACAAAGAGCGGCTCTTGCGTGCATATTTGCCCTCTCCCCGGAGCTTATTTTGCTGGACGAGCCGACAAGCGCATTAGACCCTTTTTGGAGCGCTAGGCTGGTCGAACTTTTGGAGGGTTGCGGTGCTACGGTGGTAACCGCTACGCACAATCTCTCTTTGGCTGCCGAGCTTGGAAGAAGAAGTATAGTAATGAAAGACGGGGAGGTTTTGTTTGACGGCGCTACGGATAAATTTTTGGCCGACAAAGAACTTATGGATAGCGCCGGTTTTATGCACTCCCACAAGCATCGTCATGACGGCGAGATGCACGAGCATATGCACGTCCATGACCTCTACTAGATAATTTTAAAAGGATACAGAATGTGTAAAGATTGCGGCTGTACTATAGCCGGAGCAAATAGCGGGCACCACCATCACGGCGAAGAGGGGCATCATCACCATCACGACCATCTCCATCAAAATCCGCAGCTAAACGATAAAAAAACGATAGCGGTCATCACAAAGATACTTGACGAGAATGATCGCCAGGCGGCCGGCAACAGAGAGCATTTCGACGAAGCAGGCGTGCTTGCGGTAAATCTTATGAGCTCTCCCGGCAGCGGCAAGACAAGCCTACTTGAAAAAACGATAGAAGAGGGAAGCCTCAAGATAGCCGTCATAGAGGGTGACCTTGAGACAAACAGGGATGCCGATAGGATAAAAGCCAAAGGAGCTGCCGCCTATCAGATAACAACCGGTACGGCATGTCATCTTGATGCCCATATGGTACATCACGCCCTGCATGAGCTACCTATAAACGATATGGACGTCGTCTTTATAGAAAACGTCGGAAATCTAGTGTGTCCGGCGAGCTATGACCTTGGGGCGCATCTAAACGTCGTGCTTTTATCTATCCCGGAGGGCGCCGATAAGATACAAAAGTATCCGGTAATGTTCCGTGCCGCCGACTTAATAGTGTTTACGAAGTGCGATTTGCTCCCTTATTTTGATTTTGATATGACGCAGGCAAAAGAGGACGCCAGACGCCTAAATCCGAAGGCCGACATATTGGAAGTGTCTACAAAAGATGAAGCTAGCATCCAAAAATGGATAAACTACTTAAAATTCAAAAAAGAGCTAAGGGGATAAGTATGTGTCTCTCTATACCTTCAAAAGTCGTCTCTCTGGACGAAGACAATATGGCTACGGTGGATACACTCGGGGTCAAAAGGGTCGTTAGCCTCGATTTGATGCCAGAATCTGTTAATGTCGGCGACTACGTACTGATACATATAGGATATGCCATAAACAAAATAGACGAAGAGAGTGCGCTTGCTAGCATAGAGACGTTCAAGGAGATAATTGCGCAAATGGACGAGGAGGAGCGAAGAGAGGCCATAGGTGAGTAGCCAGATGGATTTTAATATCTTGTTTGACGGTTTTAGGGACAAAGATACTATTTTTGCGCTCAAAAAAAAGATTACACAAGACGCCAATGGGTTAAAAGAAAAGCTATACATCATGGAAGTGTGCGGCGGGCATACTCATACCATAATGAAATACGGCATAAACCAGATGATGCCTGATAACATAGAGTTCGTACACGGCCCCGGATGTCCAGTCTGCATCATGCCAAAAAACAGAATAGACGCCGCAATAGCCTTGGCTCAAATGAAAGATGCGATACTTGTAACTTTGGGTGACATGATAAGAGTTCCCGGTTCCAAACAGTCGCTATCGCAAATCAGAGGCGACGGTGCGGACGTGCGTTTTGTTTATTCGCCGACGGAAATACTAAAAATTGCAGCCGACAATCCAGCTAAAAACGTAATATATTTCGCCATAGGCTTCGAGACGACTACGCCGATGACCGCCGCACTAATAGAGAGAGGATTGGCCCAGGGGTTAAAAAACATATATTACGCAATCAATCACGTGACGGTTCCGGAGCCGATGTGCGCTATTATGGACGATAGCGAGACGAAGGTAAACGCCTTTTTGGCGCCAGCACATGTGAGCGTCATTACCGGCTCCAAAATCTATAAGCCGATAAGCGAAAAATACAAAGTTCCGATAGTCGCCGCAGGGTTTGAACCGGTCGATATTATGCAGGCTGTCTCTATGCTGGTCGCCCAGAAGCTAGAAGGTAGAAGCGAAACTGAAATAGAGTATCTAAGAAGCGTAAAAGAGGAGCCAAACTCCAAAGCCGTAGAGATGATAAACAAATATATGGAAGTGGACGACTTTTTTGTGTGGAGAGGTATAGGGCCGATACCAAAAAGCTCGCTTAGGCTAAAAGAGGAGTATTCCCATCTAGACGCCTACAAGGTTTTTGCGTCGGCTCTTCCAAAGGAGTCCGCCGAGGATCATAAGCTTTGTATCTGCGGCGAAGTTTTGAAGGGCAAAGCCAAGCCTTACGATTGCAAAGTTTTTGGAAAGGCGTGCACCCCGTCTACCCCTCTCGGTTCTTGCATGGTTAGCTCCGAGGGCGCCTGTGCGGCATATTTCAAATACGGGAAGGCAATATGAAAAGCGTAACCTTGGCGCAAGGTTCCGGCGGCGTCGAGTCGAACAGGCTCATAAACGAGGTTTTCTTTGCAAGACTCAAAAACGATATTCTGATTTTGGCTGAAGATGCCGCCGTATTTAAAATTGAGGGTAAAAGCGCTTTTACGACCGATAGCTTTATCGTTAGCCCGATATTTTTTGCCGGCGGGGATATAGGAAAAATAGCCGTGTGCGGTAGCTGCAATGACCTTGCCATGATGGGCGCAAAGCCTAAATATCTATCGCTCTCTTTGATTATTGAAGAGGGGTTTAGGCTAGAGGATTTGGAGCGAATAGCCGATTCCATAGCAAAAGAGCTAGCCGTCAACGGAGCAATGGTTGTAACCGGGGATACCAAGATAGCGCCCAGGGGTAGCGTAGACAAAATATTTATCAACACCTCCGCCGTAGGAGAAGTATTGATTGACGGCATTAGTTGCAAAAATATAAGAGCCGGGGATAAGATAATAGTATCTAGAAGCATAGGTGAACACGGCGCCGCTATATTTTCTGCGAGGGAAGGCATCGAGCTCGTTAGCTCCCTAAAAAGCGACTGCGCTTCGATGTGGCCTACGGTCTCTAAATTTATAGATGCAAGAGCTGAGATCGTCGCTATGCGAGATGCTACCAGAGGCGGCGTAGCGGCGGTCCTGAATGAATGGTGCGCATCATCCGGTGTTTCTATGGATATAGACGAGGATTCGTTTACCGTTTTGCCGGAAGTTGCTGGGGTGTGCGAACTGCTCGGCTTCGAACCTTTCAGCCTTGCCAACGAAGGTACGTTCGTAATGGCTGTAAGAGACGGCGCAGATGAGATTTTGAATATCCTAAAATCCGACGAATTTACAAAAAATGCGGCTATTGTAGGCGAAGTAGTGGATGATGGCAAAAAAAGAGTAGTCTTAAAAAACAGTTACGGCACAAAAAGGATACTTGAATATCCGACCGGCGAACTGCTCCCGAGAATCTGCTGATGCACGAGTACTCCATAGTCCAAAATCTACTTGATTTGTGTGAGCAAAATGCAGCCGCAAACGGCGCCACAAAAATACACAAAGTCATAGTCGGGATAGGCGAGATGAGCTCTGTGGAACCAAGCTTGCTTAAGACGGCTTTTGATACGTTTAAACAAGATACGATAGCGGACGGTGCGGTAATGGATATTCAAAGATTGCCTTTGAAGGCTGAATGTTTTGATTGCGGTGCCGATTTTGTTCCGACTATCTCCAATTTTCTGTGTCCGAACTGCTCTTCGCCGAATACAAGAGTAGTCAGCGGAGATGAGTTACTACTTTTAAGTTTGGAAATTGAATAATACTTGCTAAGCGCATCAATTAAAACCATCGGAGGGGTTTGAGTTATGATCGATAACGACGAAGAGTATGCAAAGGGCGAAGTGGTAAAGCCACAGAAGGTAAAGAAGGTCGAGGGAGAAGAGACCATAGACGATTTGGATAGCTTAAAAAAACTAGAACCGATGTATAAAGGCTCCAGCGCTATAAAAGCTTTTTTGAACAAAAAAAATAAAACAGGCGGCAAAAACAAGTAGTATTTGTTAATCTTTTGCTTAAAATTAGCTTTAGAAACCTACAATTATTATGAATTTTTAATATTTTTTTTCTAACACCTCTTGATTTCATTGGTTTTTATGCTAGAATATAACCGCATTACATTAATTTACAGAGGAGAAGTCCTATGAATAAGGCTGAATTCATCTCTATGGTTGCCGCTAAGGCCGGTACTTCAAAAAAAGATTCTGAAGCAAATCTAAACGCAATACTAGCGGTAATCTCTGAGACTCTTGCAAAAGGTCAAGATGTTCCGTTTATAGGTTTTGGTACTTTTAAAGTAGTAAAAAGACCTGAGAGAATGGGAAGAAACCCAGGAACTGGTCAAGCTATTAAAATACCTGCTACAAGTGCGGTTACTTTCAAAGTTGGCGCTAAGCTAAAAGAAGCTGTTGCCGGTAAAAAAGCTCCTGCCGCTAAAGGTAAAAAAAAGTAATCTAACTTTAGGCGGCTTTTCGTCGCCTAACCCCCGCTTCCTTCGTTTATTTTTTTCAAATAATATATAAGAGCCTCTATTTCGCTATCCGTCAAAAAATATTCCGGCATTACGCTTCTTTTTTTATTAAATTTCAGACTATTCTTTATATCGTTAAAAGAGCTTTTAGAGATTTTTGGAGCGACTATTTTTATCGTTTTGTTGTTTTTTTGGTAGCTGCCTATATTCATTCCCTCGCCATATTTGCCGTGACATTTGTCGCAGCCGACGCCCCTAGGGTTTTTATATAGCATTTCTCCATATTCGAAACTATTAATAAAAGATTCCGCCGCCGCAAAACTGGACACAAAAAGCAGCGCAAAAAGCGTTTTTTTCAACCAAAACCTTCAAAGCAAAATTATCCTATAATACCCCAATTTCGCTTGATTTAAAGGAATTTCGTGGAGCTTTTGGACGGTAAAAAACTCTCTTCAAAAATAAAAGAAAATCTAAAAAAAGAGACTGCCGAGTTTATAGAAAAAAAAGGTGTCACGCCCGGTCTTGCCGTGATATTGGTCGGAGATGACCCGGCTAGCCATGCCTATGTTTCGATGAAAGCAAAAGCGTGCAAAGAGGTGGGTATATATAGTGTTACGCACGAAATGCCTAGTACTGTGACCGAGGCGGATATTTTGTCTACTATACAGATGATAAACGAAAATCCGAAAATCCACGGTCTTCTGGTTCAGCTGCCGCTTCCTAGCCATGTTGACTCCACAAAAATACTAGAGGCAATAGCTCCCGCAAAGGATGTCGACGGGTTTCACCCTTTCAACCTGGGTCGTCTTGTCGCAGGACTAGATGGTTTCGTGCCTTGTACGCCTCTTGGCGTGATGGAGCTTCTTGCCGAACACAATGTCGACGTAAAAGGCAAAGATTGTGTAGTAGTTGGAGCCAGCAATATAGTAGGTAAGCCTATGGCGAGCCTTCTGCTAAATGCCGGAGCTACGGTGGATATATGTCACATACTGACAAAGGATCTCAAAGAGCACACAAAAAGAGCCGACATGATATTTGTAGGAGTCGGCAAACCAAACCTAATAACGGCCGACATGGTAAAAGACGGCGCCGTTGTCGTGGATATAGGCATAAACAAAATCGGCGACAAGCTTGTGGGCGATGTCGATTTTGATGAGGTCTCAAAAAAATGCTCCTATATTACCCCTGTTCCCGGCGGCGTCGGTCCTATGACGATAGCCATGCTTCTCTCTAATACACTAAAGGCTGCCAAATCGATATGAAAGAAAATCTGCTAAAACTATATAAATTTTCAAATAGCTGGACCGGCACGATTATCATAGTGCTGTTGGTGATATTTTTTGTCGCCCAGGCGTTCGTAATTCCTTCCGGCTCCATGATAAGAACGCTTCTTATAGGCGACCACCTGTTTGTCAAAAAATTCGCATACGGCGTACCTACGCCTCACATCCCATTCCTCGAAATCCCTCTCGTGCCAAACCACGATGGTCATCTGATAGAAGGCGAGAGGCCAAAAAGAGGCGATATAGTCATATTCCGCTACCCTCTAAACGAAAAGGTGCACTTCGTCAAAAGATGCGTTGCGGTAAGCGGCGATGAGCTATTTTTTCACAATCAAGACCTCTATCTGCATCCAGTTGAAGGCGACGAGTACGCAAGAAATAATTTCAAGGGTTACGAGCTTGTGAGTATAGGCGGCAAGATGTGGGTCAAAAATCCATATCAAAACGAACACAAGGGGATACATTACGAAAATCCAAAAATTGTGCCGCAAAAAGGAGATACGGAGTCCGAAAAAATACTTTACGACCCATATATATACTACTCCGCAAAAGCGGGCGTAGAACCGGTATATGAGACCCCGCTATCTATGCTTGAGCCCGAAGACGTAAGGCTTAGAAAATATTTCTTCGGTCCGATTACTCTTGGCAAAGACAGATTTTTTATGATGGGCGACAACCGTGACAATTCGGCAGATAGCAGATATTGGGGGCCGGTAAGCTATTCACAGGTCGTCGGAAAACCTTGGTTTATATATTTTAGCTGGGACGATAACTATCTTGTCAGATGGAATAGGATAGGAAAAAGCATAGAAACTCTAGAGGGCGAGTTAAAGTAAGTGTTAGAAGGGTTTGACCTATTTAAGGCGCTAAGCATAATTATAGCTCTGATGATAGCTATCATCGGACATGAGATTATGCACGGGTATGTGGCCTATAGATACGGCGACAATACCGCAAAATATGAAGGCAGGCTCTCTATAAATCCTATAACTCATATAGATCCCGTTGGGACTATCGTGGTTCCGCTGCTTTTATTTATATCAGGCGCTCCGTTTTTATTCGGATGGGCGAAACCGGTTCCGGTGAATATGTGGACGGTCATTAGAAACGGCGGATACAACGGGGCAATAGCCGTCTCTCTTGCCGGTATAATCTACAATCTTTTTATGGCCGTTATTGCGTCCTTACTTCTAGGTTTTATGCAAAACGACGGTTTGCTGACCATGACTCTTTATTATTTGGTTTTGTATAACGTTATTTTGGCCGTATTCAACCTATGGCCGATACCGCCGCTTGACGGTTCAAACGCTCTGGGGTACCTAGGGCGGAAGTTCGGCTCATCTGCTATAGACAACTTCAATGAAAAAGTCGGCAGATATGGGATGATTATACTCATAATAATAGTTGCAACACCGCTTGTAAAAATTTTTATGCTCCCGGCGTACATTTTGCTTTCGTTTTTGTTATAATCGAGCGACTTTTTAAAAGGAGCGCAATATGAAACAAAACGTAGGTGGCATCGATAGATACGTAAGGGTATTGCACTTGTGCTTGTAGGCACTATAGGCATTAATAATTTGCTTCTCACCATTATAGGTCTAATCGTAATGGGAACCGGCGTATTCAGATTTTGCGCCCTATACTCTGTGCTAGGTATAAACACCTCTTGCCGGGCAGAGAAGAAAGACGAAGAGAAAAAAGAGGGGGAGTAAAACCCTCTCTTTTAATACCCAAACCAGTGTTTTATCTTGTCAAATAGTCCTTCATACTCTTTCTCGTGAGGTTTGCCCTCAAATCCGAAACTCTCGTGCAGCTTCGCCACTAGCTCTTTTTGTTCGTCTGTGAGCTTTGATGGTTTGACTATTTTTATCTGTACTATGAAGTTGCCGTTTCTTTTTGTTCGTACGTTTGGAGCGCCTTCGTTTTTATATACGAACTGCTCTTTATCTTTTGTGTCCGGTTTTAGTTTGAGTTCCAGCTCGCCTCTAAGTCCAGGGAATTTGATAGTCTCGGAGAGCAAGGTCTGCGTGAAGAACACCGGAACTTCTAGGTAAATATCGTCTCCGTCACGCACATACTTCTTATCTTCTTTGACGCTGATTACTATATACAAATCGCCTCTTGCGCCGCTTTTTGATAGGTTTCCGCGTCCTGGCACTCTTATTCTGTTTTGGTCGTCAATACCGGCAGGAATGTCTACCGTTATCTTCTCCTCGACCTCTTCATAGGCGTAACCTTTGCATTTTGGGCATTTTTCTTTTACGATTTCACCCTCTCCCTTACACCTAGGACATGTTTGAGAGAACGTCATAAACCCTTGTCTTAAAAAGACTTGACCGCTACCGCCGCAGTCCGGACAAGTTGTTCTTTTGCCGTCTTTGGAGCCGCTGCCATTACACTCCGAGCAAGGTTTTTTGTATTTATAAGCCACCTCTTGCTTGCAACCAAATATCGCCTCTCTAAACTCTATGGTTACGGATATCGCCGTGTCTAGGTTGTATTTGTCCTGTTTGGACCTTCTGGAGCCACTTCTGGAGCCGCCACCGAAGAATGAGTCGAATATGGAGTCAAAATCGCCAAAATCAAATCCAAATCCGCCTCCGCCGGCGCCCATTTGACCTTCTAGCCCTTTTTTGCCATATCTGTCATATATGGCTCTTTTGTTTTCGTCGCTAAGTACCTGATATGCTTCGTTTATCGCCTTGAATTTTTCCTCAGCCTCTCTATCTCCTTGGTTTTTGTCCGGGTGGTATTTCATAGCCAGTTTTCTGTACGCCTTTTTTATCTCGTCCTGAGATGCGTTTTTATCAACCTCCAAGAGCTCGTAATAGCATACTTCAATCATCTAAAACCTCTAGAAATTTTTTGGCGAATTTTATCAAAACGAGGCATAGAACTTAATAATAAAAAAACTTGCAAATTGCAATAATTTTACTCAACTTTCGCACATAAATCCAGCTCAATATTACATAAAAATAATCTAGC
>JAEMQC010000093.1 GCA_022758985.1 Campylobacteraceae bacterium | reverse complement strand
AGCTCTAAAATCTATAGACAATAGTTTTGACATGGTAATTTCCGACCTTACCATGCCGGTCATGGATGGACTGGAGTTCGTAAAAGAGCTGGACGGCAGATTTCCAGTTATTATTATCACCGGAAACGCAACGCTAAACAGAGCGATAGACTCGATAAGACTCGGCGTTAAAGATTTTATTACAAAACCGTTTGAAATACAAACGCTTATAAACGCCATAAAAAACGGTATTGAAGAAAAGCAGCCTCAGCCGCAAATCCAAAAACCGAAAAAAGAAGAGATAAAAACAGAGATAAAAGACGGGTTTATCGTTATCTCAAAAGGGGTAGAAAGAGCGGTAGAAGTAGCCAGAAAAGCGGCCACAACGGATGCCAGCATAATGCTGCTAGGCGAAAGCGGTGTCGGCAAAGAGGTATTTGCTAACTTTATACATAAAAACTCTCATAGAAGCGACAAGCCGTTCGTCGCTATCAATATGGCGGCAATTCCGGACAACCTGATAGAGAGCGAGCTGTTCGGCTATGAAAAAGGCGCTTTTACGGATGCACAAGCCGCAAAGCCAGGGCGATTCGAGCTTGCAAACGGCGGGACGCTTTTTTTGGATGAAATAGCCGAGATGCCTTATCCCCTCCAGTCCAAACTCCTAAGGGTTCTACAAGATAGAGAGATTACGAGACTAGGCGGCATAAAACCGATAAAGATAGACGTTAGGATAATATCCGCTACGAACGTAAATATAGATAAAAATATCAAAGAGGGTCTTTTTAGGGAAGACTTGTACTATAGGCTAAACACAATCCCTATTAAAATCCCGCCTCTAAGGGAGAGACAAGAGGAGATAATCCCTATCGCCGAAGCAACACTCTCAAATACAGCAAAAAAATATGGTGTAAAAGAACATAGGTTGTCGGAAGGGGCAAAAGAATCACTTTTAAAGTATGAGTGGCCGGGAAATATTAGAGAGCTAATATCGGTCTGCGAAAGAGTATCAATTCTTACAGATTCGGATACGATAGAGGCAGAAGATATTTTACAAAATTTATAATCTAAAAGGAAAGAGAAGTTGAAAGAATATATAGTAGCGGTAGCAGGCGCAACGGGCGCCGTTGGCAAAGAGATGATAGAAGTATTGGAAGAGTTTAATATTCCCGTAAAAAAACTCGTGCCTCTGGCAAGCGCAAACTCAGTGGGTAAAAAAATAGAGTGGAGAGGCCAAGAGATAGCCGTCAAAGAGCTTACAGAGACGGTTTTCAAAGAAGAGGGGATAGAGATAGCGCTATTTAGCGCCGGTGGAAGCGTATCGGCTAAATATGCCCCGCACGCAGCCTCGGCAGGCGCAGTCGTGATAGACAACACAAGCTACTTTAGAATGCAAGAGGATGTGCCTCTAGTCGTTCCGGAGGTAAACAAAGAAGATATAAAAGAGTGGAAAAAAACAGGGATAATAGCAAACCCCAACTGCTCCACAATCCAAATGGTAACGGCTCTAAAACCTCTCGATGAGCTTTTTGACATAGAAAGAATAGACATTGCTACATATCAAGCCACAAGCGGCGCCGGTATGCAAGCGATGGAAGAGCTCGTAGATCAGATGAAAAAATTCTTTGAATTTAAACTGGACGGCTATAAACCGCAAAAATTCGTACATCAAATAGCGCTAAACCTAATCCCTCAAATTGATAGCTTCCTTGACACGGGCTATACGAAAGAAGAGATGAAAATGGTTAACGAAACCCAAAAAATAATGCATAAAAATATGCAAATATCCGCTACATGCGTAAGGGTTCCGGTACTAAGAGGGCATAGCGAAGCGATAACGATTAGATGCAAAAAGCCTGTCGACGCAAATGCGGCAAGAGCTGCTTTAGCAAAAGCAGATGCGGTAGTAGTAGAAGATGAGCCTATGAAGTCCATATACCCTATGCCGCTTAACGCATCCGGCAAAAACGATACGTTTGTAGGAAGAATCAGGGTAGACAACTTCGACCCAAAAATACTCCATCTATGGATAGTTGCGGACAATCTAAGAGTCGGCGCCGCCACAAATGCCGTTAGAATTGCAAAAGAGTGGATTAAAATGCAGGAGGGCAACTAAAAAATGGCTCACGTTGAAGAAAAACAAGAAACAAAAAAAAGTAGCGACGAACAAGATAGCTCACTAATAGAAACTTTATTCGAGGGTGCTCTTTGGAGAAGTAGGTTTTTGGTTATTTTGGCTGTAGTATCAAGTCTATTTGGCTCTATGTCTCTTTTTATAATAGGCTCTCTAGATATGGCGGACGTACTAATGAAAACATGGGACTATTACATACTAGGCGACCATAGCTACGACCTACACGCAAAGGTCGTAGGTGAACTCATAGGGGCGATAGACTTATATTTGATAGCGGTCGTCCTTCTTATTTTTAGCTTCGGTATTTATGAACTATTCGTATCCCAAATCGATGAGGCAAAAGAGAGCGAAGCTTCTCAAATATTGGAAATTCACTCTTTGGATGAACTAAAAGATAAGATTGCAAAAGTAATTATAATGGTGCTTGTCGTCAAGTACTTCCAAATGGTTTTAGATATGCCGTTTAACGGTGCGCTTGAGATGATGTATCTCGCCATTTCTATTTTGGGTCTATCTTTGACTCTATTTTTCTTACATAAGGCTGGTGGACACTAAATGATATTTATAGACGCATGTTTCAAAAGACCTACAAAACACACTCCTATTTGGATGATGAGGCAAGCCGGTAGATATCTACCCGAGTACAGAGCCACAAGGGCAAAAGCTAAAGATTTTATAGATTTTTGCAGACGCCCGGATCTTGCCACAGAGGCTACACTTCAACCGATAGATATACTAGATGTCGATGCGGCGATACTTTTTAGCGATATTCTCGTAGTGCCGCTTGAAATGGGTATGAAACTGGAATTCGTAGAAAAAAAGGGGCCGGTATTTCATGATCCCATAACTACGCTTGCCGACCTTGAGAGACTCTCGAAAACACCGGAAGATAACCTCGGATACGTATACGAAGCAGTAAGCGCCATCAGAAAAGGGTTGCCAAAAGACAAAGCGCTGATAGGCTTTGCCGGAAGCCCTTGGACACTTGCTACATATATGGTAGAGGGGCAAGGCAGCAAAACTTTTGAAAAAATCAAAAGAGAAGTATATAAAAACCCCGAATTCATGAAAGCGCTTCTATCTATGCTAACAAAAAGCGTAAAAAAATACCTGCTAAATCAGATAGACGCCGGGGCAAACGCTGTACAGCTGTTTGATAGCTGGGGCGGCGCTCTCGAAGAGGAAAAATTCTTTGAGTTTAGCTGGAAATATATGCTTGAAATCAGCGAGTTTATCAAAAAAGAGAGGCCAAACGTCCCGGTAATACTATTCTCAAAAGGGATAGGCACGTATATGGACAAAGTATACGGGCAATTCGACGTATTCGGTGTAGACTGGGGCACTCCTATGAAGCTTGCAAAAGAGAAGCTATTTGACAGATACGCATTGCAAGGCAACCTTGAACCGTCGAGACTATACAATAGAGACGAGATGCTAAGAGGAGCGGAGGAGCTGCTTGATTTATTCAGAAACGAGAGCGGACATATTTTCAACCTAGGCCACGGAATGATTCCGGATCTTCCACCCCAAAACGCCAAAGAATTGGTATCATTTGTGCATTCATATACTCAAAAATAAGGAGTCAAAATGAAAATCGCAAAACTATTTCTAGCCTTCATGTTATCGCTATCTATATTTAGCTCGACTTTGGCCGCAGAGATGGTACAGACAAGAGAGATGATGAATGTTGGCCAAAGCGCAAAAATAGACGACTTTTTGGCAAAACAAGAGGTGCAAGAGAAGCTTGCCGCTCTTGGCGTAAGTAGCTCAGACATAAAAGAGAGAGTTGCAAAACTAACTGACGAAGAGATAGCACAAATCAACCAAAAAATAGACGAGCTTCCGGCAGGCGGTGACGTAGGAGCTGCAATAGGCGTTTTGGCGTTTATATTCATAGTGCTTCTAATTACTGATATTCTAGGCCTTACAAAAGTATTTACGTTCACAAGGTCTGTTAGATAAAAAAGACTCTTTTGTGCGCACTTTTCCTGCTATTTGCGGGGTGTGCGCAAAAAAACTACGACTTCATATCAAAAAATCCAAATATAAAAGAGTCAAAAAGAATAGCTCTTACGCTATTTAAACAATCGGACTACCATTGCGGTCCATCTGCGATAGCGACCATACTCTCAAACCAAAAAGTAGAATATTCGTACGACGACATCGCCCGCAAAACATTTACGCCAGAGCTCAAAGGAACGCTTCAAAGTGAAATGAAAGCGGTACTTCGAAGCTACGGGGTAATACCGTATGAGCTAAAGGGCGGCATCGGCGCAATTTTGGCGGAAGCATCAAACGACACTCCATCTATAGTACTTTTAAATCTGGGGTTAAAAACGGTCCCGGTTTGGCATTACACCGTCATAACCGGATTTGACAAAAAAGAGCAAAAGATATATCTATCGTCGCCGGACGGCAAAGAGACATGGATGTATTTCGACGAATTTGAATCATTCTTGGACAGAAGCGGCAACTGGGTCATTGCCGCGCTAAAACCGCCTCTGCTGCCTATTTCTGCTGACGAGGACTCGATTTTGAACGCTATTTTGGATATGTACGACGTAGGCGAAAAAGAGAGTGCAAAACAAGCCGCAATAGCGTATTTATCCAAAAAACCGTCCTCATATTTTGGTATCATCACGCTAGCAAATATATATTTTTCAGAAAACGATTTCAAAAATGCAGTCTTTATGTACAAAGAGGCGCTGAAATCAAACCAGAAAGATGCGGCGGCGCTGAACAATTTGGCGCTATCTCTTCTAAGACAAAATAGACCAAAAGAGGCGGTTGTTTATGCAAAAGAGGCCGTTAAAATAGGCGGAAAGTTTTTAAAAAAATACCAAAATACGCTTTTAGAGATAGAAGAGGCATTAAAGGAAAGATAGATGAATAGGTGGATTAAAGAGCTCTATAAAAACGACGAACTACTCATAATAGACAAAGAGATAGATACTTATCTCGAAATTGCCCACGCATCATATCTGGAGATGAAAAAAGAAAATCCCAAAGCGCTTCTTTTTACAAACGTCGTAAACGCTCAAAACGGTATCAAATATACGACTCCGGTTTTAACGAACGTGTTTGGAAGCTACAAAAAATGCAAAATAGTCTTCGGCGGAGAGTTTGAGGGTGTAGCCGCAAAAATAGATGGCTTTTTGAAACTAAAAAAACCAAAAACACTCAAAGAGAAAATAGCCAAACTAAAAGATATTTTATCGCTCAGATTTGTCCTACCAAAGAGCGTAGCGCACGGCGAATGCCAAGAGGTAATATACGATAAAGATAAAAGATTGGACGAGATAATGCCAATCTTGACGACCTGGAAAGATGACGGCGGCCCTTTTATTACCATGGGACAAGTATACACAAAGAGTCTAGACGGCGGCATGAGAAACGTCGGTATGTATAGATTGCAGCTATTTGCCGACAATACGCTCGGACTTCATTGGCAGATACATAAAGATTCAAACCACTTTTTTCACGAATATAAAAAAGCGGGACAAAAAATGCCGGTAGCTATCGCTATCGGCGGAGACCCGCTATACACATGGTGCGCTACGGCTCCGATGCCAAAAGGCTTTTTTGAGCTTATGCTTTACGGCCTAATCAGAAAAAAAAGAGCCTCACTAGTTAAATGCAAAAGCGTCGATTTGGAAGTACCGTCCGACGTCGACTTCGTCATAGAAGGATATGTGGATCCGACAAAATTGAAAGATGAAGGTCCGTTTGGCGACCATACCGGATACTATACGCCTATAGAACCGTACCCATTCCTTGAAATTAGCACGATTACTAGCAAAAAAAATCCGATATTTTATGCCACCGTCGTCGGTAAGCCACCTATTGAAGACAAATATATGGGATACGCCACAGAGAGAATATTTTTGCCGCTTATCAAAACGACGGCGCCCGATATTGTAGACTACGCAATGCCGGAAAACGGCGTATTTCACAACCTTATCTTGGCAAAGATAGAGACCCTCTACCCGGGGCACGCCAAACAGGTGATGCACGCATTTTGGGGTGTCGGGCAGATGAGTTTTGTAAAACACGCCATATTCGTCCCAAAAGATGCACCAAACCTTAGAGATTATGGCGGCATAGTGCAATATATCGCACAGAGGTTTGATTTTGAAAACATGCTAATAACCGAAGGGATTTTGGATGCGCTTGACCACTCCAGCGACAAATTCGCATTTGGTGGCAAACTTGGCATAGACTTGACGGAGGCTTCGCCAAAACATAGAAGTTTTAACGACATATCAAATGATGAGCTAAAATCCATTCTATCGTCAAAAATAGAGGGGATAAAGGAGCTTTGCTGTTATCTTGAGAATACGCCAAATAAAACAGTTTGCTTAAAACTACAAAAAAAAGAGAGAGCGTCAGAGATATTTGAGCGTATAAAAGAGCTCGGCGACTATTTTAAAATCATAGTATTGTTCGATGAAAAAAACAACGACCTTAGCAATCCATATATGCTCTTTTGGAGAGTGCTAAACAATATAGACGCAAAAAGAGATCTATTTCTTGATAAAAACATAATGATGGTAGACGCCACCAAAAAAACCGAAATAGACGGCTATGATAGATGGTGGCCAAACGACACCGTATGTGAAAGAGAGGTGCTTGAGAATCTCAAAAAAAAGGGCATCGTAGAGTACGATGAAGAGTTTTTAAAAAAATGGCAGATAGTCGATTTTTAAAACAAAAAGTAAAAGAAGATGATAAGTGCGCTTAACTATTCATCGGCGGCGCCGATTTTTGCCTACAAAGCCAGAGTAAAAGGCGAAGAAGGCGAGAAAGAGTCAAATAACACACAAGTAAAAGATGCAAACAACGACTCGAAAACAAAAGAGGTAATCGCCAAACTCGAAGCAAGGGATAGCGAAGTAAGGGCTCATGAAGCCGCACATATGGCGGCAGGCGGGGGAATAGCAGGCGGAGCCAGTTTTGATTACGAAATAGGACCGAACGGCAAAGCCTATGCTGTCGGCGGCGAAGTACCTATAGACATAAGTCCTGAAAACGCCCCAAAAGCCACAGAGGCGAAAATGCAAAAAGTAAGAGCGGCCGCTTTAGCGCCGGCAAGCCCAAGTCCTCAAGATATTAAAGTAGCCGCAACGGCATCCATGATAGAGATGAAAGCAAAAATGGAAGAGTTAAAAGAAAATAGCGATGAGGCAAAAGAGGGAGTTAAGAAAAACGGACTAAAAAAATATGAAGAAGCTCAAAAAATAACGAATGGTTAAAAGGAGGAGAGGAAGGGATTAAACCCCAGCCTCTTCTCTTTTTAGCAGATATTCCCATCTTGCGTCTACATCTTTTTGTAGCTGTTCTATTACGTGCTCATTTTCAGGCTTAAATAGATGTCTAAATCTACCTTGAGCAGCAAGATAATCTCTTACAGGAATTTTATTTTTTGGTTTGTAAGTTACGGTTAGTTTTGTACCATGCTCTATTTGGAACAGAGGGAATACGCAAGACTCAACCGCAAGTTCGTTAATATGCATTGATAGATGCGGCTCAAACTTCCACTCTGTAGGACACGGGCTAACTGCGTTAAGGAAGCATGGACCTTCTGTTTCAAACGCTTTATGAACTTTTTTAACCATATCTTTCCAGTGTGAAGGAGAAACTTGCGCAACAAATTCAGCGCCGCTTGCAGCCATCATACCGATGATATCTTTTTTCTTATGTTTTTCGCCGTAAGACTCTTTACCGGCAGGCGAAGTAGTGGTCGCACCGCCTATCGGAGTGGACGAACTTCTTTGACCACCTGTATTCATATAGCCTTCATTATCAAGGCATACATATATCATCTCATGACCTCTCTCAAGACAACCGGAAATCCATTGGAGTCCGATGTCATACGTAGCTCCGTCGCCACCAAAAGCTACAAACTTCGTAGGCTTGCTTTCCGATCCACCCGGAAGTCTATTTTTTCTTTTTAGAACTTTGTACATTGTTTCTGCGCCAGCTATCGCAGTAGAGGCGTTTTCAAAACCTATGTGAATAGAACTAACATCCCAACTTGTAAACGGATAGATTGACGAACAAACCTCAAGACATCCGGTGCCGTATCCAGCTACTATGTTGTAATCGGTGGCATTCATAACCTCTCTAACAATAATAGAGTGTGAGCAACCAGGACAAAGTCTATGACCGCCTTCAAATCTCTCAAGCGAAGTAGAGAACTCTTTTAGGTTTTTTATTTCTTTTATACCGCTCATTTTTTACCCTTTATTTCGCATCGAAAAAGCTGAGTTCTTTGCCTCTTAGGTTGATATGTTGTATCAACGGCTTAACTCTTTTTTTAGCTTTTGAGCACTCTTCAAGATCTGAGTAGACTTTTGATAGATGTTCTATCGTAGTATCTCTACCGCCAAGTCCATATATGTAGTTTAGTACAGGAACATTGATGCCGTTATCCAAAAGTACGGCACAAATATCGTTAAACAAAACGCCGGTAGTACCCATAGGCGCATTTCTGTCAAGAACCGCTACGGATTTTACATTTTTAAGAACAGCCGCAAGCTCTTCTTTTGGGAAAGGTCTAAGAACTCTTACGGCCACAAGACCTACTTTTTTACCCTCTTTTCTTAGCTTATCAACCGTAAGTCTAGTAGTACCCACCGCACTTCCTATAACAACGATTGCCTCTTCGGCGTCTTCCATTTTGTATGTTTCAACAAACTTATATTTTCTACCTGTCAGTTTTTCGAAATCGGCAAATACTTTTGCAATAACACCACTCGCATTCATAATTGCTGCATTTTGGTTTGCTTTATGCTCAAAGTGCCACTCTTCTTCAGTTTGCGCACCATAAGTTATAGGGTGTGCAAAATTTAGCATCGCATTGTGAGATTTAAACTCGCCTACAAAGCTAAAAGCTTTCGCATCGTCCAATGGCATCACAACTTCGCTTGTATGACTTGTCAAAAAGCCATCTTGGTGAACCATTACTGGCAGTCTAACATCTAAATCTTCAGCTATTTTGAAAGCGCATAGATTCATATCGTACACTTCTTGCGGATTAAATGCGCATATGTTCAGCCACCCAGATAGAAGACCAAGATACATATCAGAGTGGTCGCCGTGAATGTTTAGCGGACTCGCAAGCGCTCTGTTTACCACGTTTAGAACGATTGGCAGCCTCATACCGCTAGCTTGATATAAAACTTCGACCATAAGCGCAAAACCTTGCGAACTTGTAGCAGTAGCAACTCTACCGCCGGCAGCAGATGCGCCTACGCATGCGCTCATTGCGGCATGCTCGGACTCAACCATTACGAATTCGCCGCCGTTTATTTCACCGTCGGCAGCATATTGTGAATAGTTTTGCACAATAGGAGTAGACGGAGTAATAGGATAAGCCGCAACAACGTCGCACTGGGCTTGTCTCATTGCCTGGGAAGCGGCGGTATTGCCGTCCCAAACCATTCTTGTTTCAAGTTCCATTAACTATTTCTCCTCACCAGCTTTTTTCTCTTTTTTAGGCCAATTCGCCAGCGCTTGTGCTTCGTCCACTCTCTCAGGGTACATAAGGAGTGATTTCGGATTAGTCGGGCAAACTTCGGCACATATACCGCAACCTTTACAGTGTACGTAGTCTATATGTGAAAACTTCTTGTCTTTCGAAACTATCGAAGTATCCGGGCAATATACCCAGCAAAATTGACAATGGATACAGTGTTCTTCGTTAAATATAGGTTTTTCTACACGCCAATCGGCAACACTATAAGTAAAAGAGTTGTTTGCACTGTGAACCCATTCTTCAGGCTTATCAAACGATGTAAGTACTGCGCCCGGAGCAAAGCCGTCCCAGTCTTTTAATAGATGATCAGGAGTTGCCATCTTAATATATCTCCTTATTTAACTTCATTATATGCTCTTGAAATAGCTTGGTTGTTTCCGTCTATAACTTTCTGCGGGAACTTTTTTAGGATCTTTTTCATCCCTTCCAAGAACTCTTCCAAAGAGAAAATACCGGATACTTTCATCAAAGCGCCAAGCATAGGAGTATTAGGAATAGCCCTTCCTATCGTCTCCTGGCTAATGGTTATGCAGTCTAGTACATAAACCTCTTTTCCGTTTAGGAAAGGAGCTTGTTTTAGTAGCTCTTCTTTAGACAAATCAGTAGTAATTATATATTTTGTATTTGGTTTTTCGTTCCTTGTAATATTGCCCGAAAACACCAGAGATGGGTCAATCACCAACACATAATCCGGATGGACCTCTTTTGAATGGTCTATAATCTCTTCATCCGCAACTCTATTGTAAGCATTCATCGGGGCGCCTCTTTTTTCCGCTCCGTATACAGAAAATGCTTGTACAAACTTTCCCTCTGCCGCAAGCACTTCAGCTAGAGCTTTAGCTCCCGTTACGGCGCCTTGTCCGGCCCTTGAATGCCATCTAATCTGAAGCATATCTTCCCTTTCCATTGAAATGACGTCAATTCTATTTTAAAAATGCTTAAAATTATCGCACAAAAAACTGAAAAAGAGATAAATATTATCCGATTAATAGAATGCCCGATTTAATTAGCTTCTCTTATAATTTTGACAGCTTCTAAAACATCTTTTGTGACTATATCGGATAGTGCTTTTAGCTGATTTTTATCACCGTATCCGGTCATCAATGCTATGTGGTTTATGCCTGCATTTTTTGCAGCCTCCACATCCAAAAAAGTATCCCCAATCATCCAAATATTTCGCATTTTGGGCGCTTCATTTTTACCCAATTTTTCAAGAGCCTTATATATAGGCTCTGGATGAGGCTTAACATTTACGACATCTTCTCTGCCGACCAAAGCTTCAAAATAGTGCATAACATTCATATGCTCCAGCAGCTCCTTGGAGTATCTAGCCGTTTTTGTCGTTACGATACCGAGCCTCGCAAAAGACGACGCCAGCTCTATCGCCTCCAAGGCTCCGTCAAGCAAAAAAGTTTTTACCCTGGAAATTTCCCTATAATGAGCTTTGTATGCCGCCACATGCTCATCAATTTTGCCCTCATGAACGCCCAAAAATGCGAAAATATCCTCTAACGTATACCCTATCTTTGCCTCTATCTCCTCTCTTTGCGGAAATGGGGAGCCCATAACCTCAAAAGATTTGTAAAATGATTCAATTATCGCCTCCGTAGAGTCTATTAGCGTGCCGTCAAGGTCAAATAATATAGTTGTTTTCATGTTTTAATACCTTTTTAAAAGTTGGAAAGATACCAAAAATTAAATTGCCACCTCTTTAACACTTTTTAGCGTTACAACACGGCAACACCTTTTTGGTGATTTTATAATAAGGCTAAGCGATGAAATTGGTTAAAACAGTTGTACTATCCGCCGTTGTGGCGTCATCGCTAGTCGCCGATACGGGCACAGACCTGGGGATTTCTCCATACGTCGGAGCACTTTTTTAATGGACCGAGAGATACAAAAACTTCTCCTGATGCAGGAGTAATCATACAAAAAGCTATCAACGATAACGGTCTAGCTCTCGCCGGCTCGTTAGGATATGTGCAAGGCAAATCAAAATCAAAGCTGTAGGTTACGGCCTAACAAAACCTATAGCCGACAACAAAACAGCTGCCAGAAGAGCAGCAAAAAACAGAAGAATTATGGTCTTTGTAGACAAAGAGTCTCAAGTGCCTACTAAATAAGTACGCACAAATGCGGGCAAAGCCCGTATTTGGCGGCAGGGACATGAATGTCCCTTGCAACCCCCTGAAGCTTGCCACATAAAGTGGCAGACTTTTTTGTCTCTTCACCTACTCCATCTTCTCCCACTTAATTTGATTATGCATAATTCCCACGATCGAAGGCTCCACGTTTTTTATCTTTTTGCTAACAGCGGTAATAGAATTTGGCACGTACAAAAATATATACGGATTATCCTCTACGATAAGACGATAAATCTCTTGATAATATTCGGCGATTACTTTTCTGTCGACAGACTTTTCGGCTTTCTCTATAAGCTCATCCACCTTAACATTTTTATATCCGATAAAGTTAAATCCGGCTTTTTTATCTATTTGAGAGCTATGCCAAATGCTATACGCATCGGGGCTTAGCGGCATAGACCATCCCATAAGCACGGTATCGAAGTTTCTAGGATCGACTACAGTGTTGAGAAATGCCTGCCACTCCATCGCCCTTATTTTTGCGGTTATTCCAGCCTCTTTCAGCTGCCTTTGGATTATCTGTGCCGCAAGCATCCTAATAGGATTGTTTGAGTTCGTGGATATTTCAAACGCTAGCGGATTATTCGGCCCGTATCCGGCCTCTTTCAATAGTCTCTTTGCGGCGGCAACGTCTCTTTTTGGAATTTGGACTTTCGGATTGTATGCGTAAGAGCCCTCCAAAAAAGGACCCGTAGCTACTTTCGCATGCCCAAAAAACAGCAAATCTATAAGCGCTTTTCTATCTATTGCTTTGGAGATGGCCTCTCTGACTTTTGGATTTTTAAATTTCTCCCTCTTTAGATTGAAACCTAGATAGGTGTAATTCATCCCTGGATTTTCTACTATTCTAAATCTATCCAGAAAATCTTTGTCGCTTTGGAGTTTGAGCTGCATCGGCGTTAGGCTTCCGATGTCTAGAGCGCCGGTCTTTAGCATCATAAATGCGCTTGAAGAGTCAGGCAAGAATTTATATTTTATATTTTGTATTTTGGGCTCACCGTCAAAATATCGTTTGTTGGCGACAAACTCTATATCTGAGCCCTGCTCTAGCTTTTTTAGGATGTACGGTCCACTGCCAAGAGGGGCGAAGTTAAACTTCGAGGTCATAGGCTCTTTTTCGTCTTTTAATATGTGCTCCGGAATAAGCGGCATCAGCCATGTCTCAAGCGCCTTAAAATACGGCTCTTTATATTTTACTATTACCGTTTGCTCGTTTTTTGCTTTTACGCTCTCTACTTTGCGAAAGTTTTCGACATAAGGCGTAAACACCTTCGGATTTTTGGCAAACTCGTATGTAAAGACGACGTCTTTGGACGTTATCTTGACGCCATCAGACCAATATACATCGTCACGCAACACTATCTCTAACGTAGTCTGGTCAATAAATCTATAATTTTTTGCTATTTGGGTAGTTAATTGCCCGTTTTTGTCGTATTTAAAAAGCGAGTCAAACACCCAGCCCGAAATCTCGGAAGATGTGCTATCTGTGGCAAGCAGAGGATTTAGTCGCCCCACATTTGAAGAATAGGACATATAAAGAGTTGAGGCAAACATTGAACAAGCGAGACTTACTAGAAAAAATATCTTTTTCATAAGCTATAACTTTGACTTAGTTTTTGTAGATTGTAGATAAAACTAAATAAAAATCGGGACCGAAGCCCCGATAGGAAAAGAGGGAAAATAGATAAAAGATTATCTTTTTGAGAACTGCGGGCTTCTTCTCGCTTTTCTTTTTCCGTATTTTTTTCTCTCAACAACTCTTGAGTCACGAGTAAGTAGACCAAGAGGTTTGATAGTTTCTCTAAAGCTTGGCTCGAATACGCAAAGAGCTTTTGATATACCGTGTCTAAGAGCTTCCGCTTGACCTGATATACCACCGCCGATTGTCGTAGCTTTGATGTCAACGCTTGTAGTTTGTTTTGTAGCAACTATCGGTTGAGTAACTTTCATCTTAAGCACTTCAAGACCGCCTAGCCATCCGTCAAGATCTTTGCCGTTTACTTCGATTTTGCCTGTTCCTGGAGTAAGCCATACTCTAGCAACAGCAGTTTTTCTTTTGCCTGTAGCGTAAATAATTTTTTTCGCCATTAGTTAGCCTTTAGTTGTGCTGTATGAGGATGCTCGCTGCCCTCGTACACTTTTAGTTTTTTTAGCATTGCTCTACCTAGGGTAGTTTTTGGAAGCATGCCTCTTGTTGCAAGTTTAAATAGTTTTTCAGGATTTTTTTCGATTAGTTCGGCAAGTTTCTCGCTTTTTACGCCACCGAAATATCCTGTATGTCTATGATAAACTTTTTGTTCTTTTTTGTTTGTACCTGTAAAGATAACATCTTTAGCGTTTATAACGACTACATAGTCGCCGCAATCGACATTTGGAGTAAATGACGGCTTGTGTTTACCTCTAAGGATAGTAGCTATTTCAGTTACTACTCTACCGAAAGGTTTTGCAGAAGCGTCTATCAGTATCCAATCTCTTTTGACTTCGCTAGAATTTACCATTTTAGTGGTTTTCATAAAGCGTCCTTTTTTATAAGTGAGCCGGAATTGTAGTGTAGTTAAACTTAAAAATTGTTTAAATTAAGTATTATTTAAGTGGCTTAAAGATGCCGGCGTCTCTATCTTTGTATATTTCGTCATGTGGCAAAACAAGCGAGTGCATAGAGATGTATATGCCGTCTGGAGGATTTGCTCTCAAAAATCCAACGGCCGAAGCGAAGTTAAAAATCGCTTCGTCTTTTTCGATAGAGTAAGGCTTCATAGCGCCGACAAATACGATTTTTTTATCAGCCACGGTTTTTGCCAAAATTTCTGCGGATTTGTCCATCGTATCCGTGCCGTGCAAGATTATGATGTTTTCTTCTTTTGCGTTTTTCACCGTATCCGCAAGTAACGCCCTGTCCTCATCCGTCATATCAAGAGAGTCTTTGTTGATGATAGACACTTCTTTTGTGCTCAGATTTCCCCTAGCCAAAGAGTATATATTTTTGGCGACGCTTTCGCCTATTTCAAGCTCCCCGTTTAGTTCATTATAGAGCTTATTTATCGTGCCGCCCGTTGAGATTATTAGGAGGTTCATCAATTCTACATCTCAAGCTTTATCTTGCCTGTAGCATAACTATGCACAAGTGTTTGGATAAGATTTTGGTAGCCTATGCCTAGCTCTTTTGATTTTGCTTTGATGGCGGCAAGGTCGCTGACTGAAAAGCGTATAGTTATTTGTCGTTTTTCTTGTAAGGACTTCGTGTATTTGGCGTAGTTTTGATAGGCGGTTTTTTCGTCGTTTGCGAGCGGTTTATTTGGATGCACCAACCTGTCAATTGGCTCTTTGTTTTCGATTTTGTCTAATATTTCTTCAAAGCTAACGCCTCTTTGGAGTTGCAATAGTTGATTTTTTTCTTCATCCCAACGAATGATTTTATTCATCTACCATCTCCAATTTGAGTGTTATTTTATCTTTTTTGTAGATGCCGTGTCAATACAGAGTATTAATAATCACCTTAGCAAGCTCCAAAGCTCTGCCTCTATGCGAAATCTTGTTTTTGACCTCATCGTCTAGTTCGCCGAGAGTGTTCTCGAAGCCTTCAGGAATAAACATCGGATCGTAACCGAACCCCCTATCGCCCCTTGGCGTCGTGATAGCCGTGCCGTACATATGGCCGTGAACCGTCGATATGCCGTCTTTAGTCGCTATCGCTATCGCGGCGGTATAGTGTGCCGGAGAGCTCTCGAAGCCGGCCGCCTTGATAGATTCGACCAGTTTTTGCAAATTCTCTTTGTCGTTTGCGCCGACTCCAGCGTATCTGGCGCTGTATATCCCCGGCGCTCCGCCCAGGACATCGACGCAGATACCGCTATCATCCGAGAGCACTATCGCCTCGTCGTCGCCAAGCGCCTCAAATACAGCTTTTGCTTTGATGATTGCATTGTCTTTGAAGGTAGAGCCATCCTCTTCTATATGAAACGGCGCTATGATGTCGGTATAGTTGAGCACCAAAAAGCCGTCCATCATATTTTTTATCTCTACGACTTTGCCTTTGTTTGAAGTCGCAAGCACTATTTTTTTACTCACTGTTCTCCTTTTTTTTGCGAAGCTCTACGACCCTAACGAACAAATACAGGCAAACCCCTATAAAAACAAGGGTTCCAAGCTCTATCGCAACCGTATACATTAAGCGTTCTTTTTGTTAAAGTCTATAAAAAAGCGGTTTAAGCCTTGCGCATCGTCATAGGAATAGTCAAGTTCAAGGCCGTGTTTTCTTAGTATTTTGGAGACTATTGAGAGTCCAAGCCCGTATCCGCCAGAAAGTCTCGCCTTGTCGCCCTTTGTAAACGCACCGACGTAATACGATATATCCTTCTCCAGCTTATCTCCTTTGCTTAGTACAGAAATCACTCCATCTTTAGCTTCAAATATGGCCGTTTTGTCATCCGAATATTTTATGGCGTTTTCGAGCAGGTTTTTTAGCGCCATCGTAAAATACCTTACATCCACATCGACGTCGAAAATCTGCTCGCTTATATTTTTACACTCAGCGTTGTCGGCCATTGCCGCTACCGTCTTCATATAAAGCTCATTCGTATTGATGCGCTCTATTTTGAGCGTACCAAAAGAGAGCTCCTCGTTTTCGAGAAGCATCGTTGTTAGGCTATCCATCGACTCCACAGCCTTTTGGATACTCTCTTTGTACTTAGACGCATCTATAAACCCAAGAGCAAGCTTGATTTTCATGATAGGAGTTCGAAGTTCGTGGCTTATGTTTGCCAGTAGCTCCTCTTTGTCTGCAAGCAGCTCCTCTTTTTCCTTTAAGAGCGCTTCCATCTTATCGGCAACGGCGTTAAACTCTGCGGCAAGCTCGCCTATCTCCCCCTCCGAGCTTATCTTGGCTCTAACCGACAGATCCCCGGCGGCAAAATCCTCCATTCTAGCCTTAAGCCGCCTAATAGGAGAAAAGAGATTCATAACCACTAGATACAAAAGTACATTCGAGATAATTGCACCCGTAAAAAGAAGCAGTACGCCGTGCCGCTCGAAAAAGCCTTGCCTTAATAGATTGTCCTTGATGACAAGTTGACGTCCCAAAACGCTAATGCGTATAAAGGAGTGTCCCTCTTCGTCTTTATATATCTCTATGGTATCAAAGTTTCTAGTTACGGCGCCTACTAGCTTCATGGCCGTCAGATTTACGTCGCATGCGTCGGAAAAACAGATAAGCTCCAAAGAGTTCGTACCGAGCTCTTTTTCGAGCTCCTCCACGTCGTCTTCGATAATATTTTTTTTGATTGAGGAGGCAAGCTGGATGTAACGCTTCGTCGTCAGCGTCTCCAGCCTGAGTGCATTTTGTTTTATTACGTCGTAAGCTATGAAAGATAGAAAAAATATCGCCGTCAAAAAGAGTAGCGTTACTTTGACAAAAAGCGAGTTTTGGCTCATTGGCCTATGAATTTATAGCCGATGCCCCATACCGACTTGATATATTTTGGATTTTTCGGATCATCTCCAAGCTTGTTTCTAAGTTTGCTCACAAGCACGTCCACGTTTCTGCTCGTCGAATCCCAGTTTAAAAACTCTATCGCATTGGCTATATCATCTCTATTTAAAGCCTTGCCTTTGCTGTTTAAAAACAGTCTCATTAGTTCATATTCCGAATTCGTAAGCGCCAGAGGTTCGCCTCTAAATTTGATAGTCATGGCGCGCTCATCCACCGTAAATTCGGCCTCACTCTCTTTTTCTTCTCGTTTATACCTTCTAAGTACGGCTTCTATTCTTTTTACAAGCTCGATCGGCTCGTATCCTTTTGTCAAATAGTCGTCAGCGCCCAAATCAAGACCGAGCACCTTATCGCTAGTATTGCCCCTGGCGGATGAGATAATTATCGGCAATCCGTACTCCGACTTTATCTTTTTACATACTTCAAAACCGTTCATCTCCGGCAGCATCAAATCGAGCACCACGAGATCAAAGTTATCGTTTTTTAGAGCCTCGAACGCATCTGACGGTTTTGCCGCACACACTACGCTCATACCGTAACCGCTTAGGTGCTCGCTTAGAAGCTCCCCTATCTCTTTATCATCTTCGATTAAAAGTATCTTGCTCAATCCATCATTCCTTGGAATTTTTTTATAAACTGCTCTCTTTGCTTAGGCGTCAAAACCTTGTGTATACTACCTAGCAAAGAAGCTTTCGCATTTACGCCGACGTCGTTTACGTCACTCACCAAAGACCTTATGTAGCTTTTGTCTATATCGTCACTCTGGAACTTCTTTACATTTTGGACGGCTTTTCTCTCTTTTTGCGACTGAAACTCTTTTAAGGCTTGGTTTATGTACTCTTTTTGGGAAGGATTTATACCCTCCGTTTTTTCAAGCCCGTAATATAGTTTCTTTTCAAACGTCGATTTCCTGCACTCGCTCTTTTCAAAAAAATCGTCGTCGCACAAAGCGCTCTCGATACAAATCGCCGACACACAAAACACAAATAGTCTCTTTGGAAAATATACCATACAAAGCTCCAATAGCAATTAATGATACCATCATAAACCCAAAGCGTTAAAAAAATATTCTTTATTTGTAATTTTAGGAATTTTTACTATTTAATAAAAATTTATTGTATAATTACGTCATGAAAAATTTTAAAACACTTTTAAAAGAAAAAGGCCTTAAATCCACGGCTCAAAGAGTCTTGATGCTCAAGACTATCGAAGAGGCGGGTCATATAGACATGGATACGCTACACAAGAAAATGTCGGAACTAACGCCTTCTATATCACTAAATACGATATACCTAAATCTAGAGCAGCTCGCAAAGCAAGGGCTGATAGCAAAGGTATCGCTCAGCAGCCAAAAAAACGTATACGAGACCGTAAAAGAGCAGCATATCCATCTTGTATGCACGGCGTGCGGTAACATTATGGACAAAGAGATAGAGAACAATACGCTTGCAAAAATGAAAGAGGGCGCCCTGTCTGGCGGATTTACCCCGTCTTTGGTGGCGGTAAATATATACGGCGTATGCAAAAAATGCACGGACAATCAAACAACAAAGGAGCACAGATGAACAAACTTAGAATTCTGACTATTTCAATGGTAGCGGCTGGTTCGCTATTTGCCGGCGACGCTCTTATCGATGCGGCTAAAAATGCGGGACTAAAACCGATTCCTTTTGATCACAAAGCACAGATGAAACTTGTAAAAGAGTTTCAAAAAGGCGTCACTCCGGCAAAAGCGGAGCTTGGAAGGAAGCTATACTTCGAACCTAGGCTTTCAAAAAGCGGACTCATATCTTGTAATACATGCCACAATCTTGGTATGGGCGGAGCCGACGGCGTAAGTGCGGCAATAGGTCACCAATGGACGGCAAATCCACACCACCTAAACTCTCCTACGGTGTATAACTCGGTATTTAACACGACTCAGTTTTGGGACGGCAGAAGCCCTCATCTAGGCGACCAAGCCAAAGGCCCTATGCAAGCGATGCCAGAGATGGCAATCACTCCAAAAATGGCGGAAGAGAGAATATCGTCTATACCTGAATACGTAGCCGAGTTCAAAAAAGCGTTTCCGCAAGACAAAAACCCAGTAACATTCGAAAACATAGCCGATGCCATAGCATCTTTCGAGGCTATCCTTGTAACTCCTTCAAAATTTGATAAGTTTCTTGCCGGAAACGCAAACGCTCTAAATAAAGACGAAAAAGAGGGGCTAAAACTATTTATAGATAAAGGGTGCACCACTTGCCATACGGGATACAACGTAGGCGGCGGCAGTAAACAAAAATTCCCTCTGATGGGCGAATATAAATATGCGAATATTGGCGACTTCAAAGGTGATAAAGACGGCATGGTAAAAGTACCTACTCTTAGAAATATCACGCAAACAGCCCCTTATATGCACAACGGCGCCATTTGGAGCCTTGAAGAGGCGGTAAAAACTATGGGCGAGCTTCAACTTGGAGCCAAACTAACCGATGCCGAAATAGCAAAAATAGTAACGTTCCTAAAAACGCTAGAGGGCAAAAAACCGTCTATCGAATACCCGATGCTTCCAAGCTCAACGGCCAAAACACCGAAACCCGATGCGAAATAATCGCTAAATCTTCCGGAGGGCTAGGCCTTTCCGGCTTTTGCAACCCTTTCATTTCCATTTTTTTACGACGGCTCTTCCTTCAACAAGCCAGTTTAGCATGCCGTCTTTGTAGTTGTAAACGTTTTTATACCCTTCTCTATCCAAAATCCCCGCCACAAGCTTGCTTCTAAGACCTGTTCTACAAACCAGAACTATCTGCTTGTTTTTATCACCCTTGGTAACCTCATTTAGACTCTTCATGAATTCGTCTTTGAGAGCTCTAGCCTGATTGTCAAAGTATGTTATCAACGTAGCGTTTTGAAGCACGCCGGTTTGCTCCCACTCCTCTTTCGTTCTGACGTCTACTATCAATGCGTCGCCTGAAGAGGCGAACATCGCAACCTCGTCCGCACTAATATCCTTAAAACCGAAGGCAAGAGAGACCAAAAAACCCATCAAAAAAATTTGTTTTTTCATATCAATTTATCCGATAATTATAATTTTCATAATGGGTAATTATAAAGCTAAAAAGTAAAAAAGGAGTAAACGAAAGATTATTTTTTAAAAAAGAAAGCCGTTTTAAACGGCTTTCTGCGAGCCTACTAAGTTATCCATAGCTTCAAACATTTTATCGCAGTACGTTTCCATATCGACGTAATATTCGTAGATACTATCGGAATTATTGTAATAGTTTGCGTCTCGTATGCAGTTTAGCGCATTTCTTATGCTCTCGTGCAGCTGAACATGGTTTTGCTTTAGAGCTGGATCGGCAGATTTTCCTTTGCCATCCATCCATATACCGAGCCTACACTCGCTCTCACTCGGAATCTCTTTGTTGATATTGCCCTGCATTATAAAGCCGTACGTATCGTATTTGAATATTATGTGCTCTATTTTTGCCAGCGCCATGAAGATTTGGTCTTCCATCGTTTTTGAGCTAAATGAAAGTCTATTCGACTCCTCTTTGATTCTAGAGAAAATCTCGGCAAATGAGGATACCTTATCGTTGGAGCTTGCCGATAGCTCTTTTATCATGCTTGAATCGTCGATAATATCGGCCATCTCTTGCTCTATTACCGATATAGACGCCGCTATTTCGGATGTCGCTTTTTGAGTCTTCTCGGAAAGCTTTCTTACCTCGTCGGCAACGACCGCAAACCCCCTGCCGTGTTCACCGGCACGCGCCGCCTCTATCGCAGCGTTTAGGGCTAGTAGATTTGTCTGTTCGGCAATATCTTTAATAATTCCGACTACGCTAGATACTTCGTTAATTCTATTTGAGAAGTGGTTAATCGCAGAATCGGTATTTTCAACGGACTGCATCAGTTTTTGCATATCATCCGTTATCATCTTGATGTTTTCCATGCCGGCGCTTGATTCTTTACTGATTTCATGGGTATCTCTCGAAATCCCTTGAATCATTGCGGTATTTCTAGAGAGATCTTCTTGCATTCCGGAGAGGTTTTTATTCAGGCTGTTTGAACTCAGCTTGGAAAGCGAACTGATAAGCGCATTTTTTTTATGAAATTCGTGGTTTTCCTTCATTGAGCCGATAATGGTGTTGATGTGATCTATATTAGTGCTAAAAAGTCCTTTTAGTCCTTTTGAGAGAGCGGACCTGAAGAATTTGGAGTGGTTTGCGTATTCTACGGCCGTATCTACCTCTCTCATAAAGGCCTCCAGCTGATCTAGCATATTATTGATACTCCAGCAGAGTTGCCCGATATTTCCTTTGTCGGTAATATTGGTAATCCTATCCTCCAAAAATCCCTGCGAGACCAATTTTGATACCCTCGCCGCCTCGTCTATCAAAGCTTGCGATTTTGAAACGGACGCTACCTGCCACACAAGAAGGCCTGCGAACACCAGACAGGCGAGAATGGATGGAACTACAAGCCCATTGGTCGTAAACATTACTACAAGGGAAAAGAGTATCCCCGCTCCTGCAAAACAAAAGGCTTGGATTTTTATCATGGATGTTGAATTCACATAGGCTCCTTAGTATGCTCTTGCATTCAAAAGTTCTGTGAGATTGAGTTTTTCAAGCGAATCTATCAATTCCGGTTTTTTTATAAAGAGCTCAACCTCTATCTTCTCTATCTCTTTATATTTCAAAAGGGAACCGATAATAGAAGAAGGCAAAAAGTAGGCTTCTTCTACGAATATCTGAAGCTTAGACGGTGCATTTTTTGAGACCAGCAGTGAAAGCTGCTTTTTGAAATCGATAGCGTCGTTCATAGAGATGTTCTCGCCTTGCAAAAATATTTTAAGGCCGTCTTTTACGGTTTCTGTTACAAGATTCACTTCAATTTCCTTCCAAAAATTTGATCATACTGGCCTCATTTCCGGCCTCGTTGTAAAAAAGAGCATCCAGTACATTATCACTCATCAAGATGCCCCGCCCGTTAAAACGCAAGTTTTTATCCAAGCTCAAAGACTTTAACGTCGCGCCCACGTCAAATCCACTTCCTTTGTCTTTAATTCTTATTATAACCGCTTTGCGATTCTTTAGCAAAACTTCTTCTAAGCTAATTTTTATTTTCTTATCAAAGGCGTTCTCTATCTTTTGGATATTTTCTTCCAAAAACTCGTCAAACATATGCGACTCGAGTAGCGCGTGCTTATGGGTGTACGATATATTCAAAGTGCCGTGCTCAAGTGCGTTCATCAGCAGTTCGTTTAGCGCATACTCGACTTGCATTAGGGTTTTACCGTCAAAATACCCGCTTAACTCGCTGCGAAGCTTAACGTCGACGCATTCAACTATCGCCTCAATGGAGGGCAAAATCTCAAACTCGTTCTTTAACTTTACGGACGGGTTGTATCTACTTAAAAATATAAATGTCAAATCGTCTTCCGGGTTTAGAGCCTTTGAAAACAGTTTTTTTAAAAAAATATTTTTTGTGGCGCTCTCTAGGAAATCTTTATAGAGGGAGTCTTTGTATACCCCGCCGTCTTGTGTTTTCGTATCCTTTAGCCCGTCCGAAGAGATAAGTATGCCCTCCACATCGGCGCAACAAAAACTATCTATATTTACGCCGCTAAAGTACGATGTTATGGGATAGTTATTCGCCTTTTTGGCGACCAGCTCGCCATTCGAGCGTTTTAGTAGGATTTCGGGCATAGAAAAGTTGGCTATCTCTATTTTTTTAGAGATATCGTCTATGTGTACAAAAACCGCACAAACCATCTCCTCTTCGTTTATCTGCTTTTTGATGAAGGATTGATACTCCTCGACGCTCTGGCGAAACATAAAGCTGCCAGACTTAGCGGCTACATCGACCATATTATTGATAAAAGAGGCGGATATAATAGCCGTCACGGAAGCGCTAAGCCCTTTGCCCATGGCGTCTATAATATATAGAAAAAACGAGCTCTCGGATATTTTGATCATCCCGTATATATCGCCGCTTAGTATGTCGAGCGGCTTATAAAAAGACTCGAACAAAAAGCCGTCAACTCTTTTGTGGGAGAGGTCGTCTACAAGTATCTTAATCTGCTTATTGTAGGCGTCGTCTTGCTGCAAAAGATGATATTTTTCTTTTATCGCAAAAAGCTCTTTTTGCCTATTCAGGTTTTCCTGCTCTATCTTTAATTTATCGTTTATCGCCATCATAGCGGCCGCTTCAAGGTTTTGATTGACGCATAATAGCTCCAGCTTGGCATTACCTAGCTGCTTCGTTACAAAAAACTTCTCGACCGAGGAGGCGATATTTTTCGACATAGCCTCAAGCGCAGATTTTTGCTCTCTGTCAAGAGGCTGATGCTTTAGCCCTTTGCCTATACCAAAAAACCCCCACAGCTCGTCACCGATAAAAAGCGGCACTATAAACACGTACCCTATGCCGTATCCGGCAAAACTGCTCATAGGCTCTTTAGGATCTGTTATGCCACCCTCATAGCAAATGCCAGAATTTAAACTTCCAAATACGTCGGCAAACTTCTCTTCATCACTGACAAGCTTAAAAAAATCATAGTTTTTGCCACATAGGCGTGCATCTTTATCCTCATAAACGGCAAGCTGCATAATCTTCGTCTCTATAAAACTCTGCAAAAGTCCTTTGCCGTATATACAACATCTAGTCGCGTCAAACCCGGCGCCTATGGTCGCCACCACCCCCTCTAAAGCTTTTAGTATATCTTTCTCCAAAAAGAGGCGGTTGCCAGCTTCCATAACAGACTGAAGAATCTTTTTTTGCCTTTTTAACTCTGCGGCATTTATTTTTATATCAGTAATATCGCTAAGCATGCCCAGAGAGCCTAAATACTCGCCGTTTGGCCCAAAAAACGTAGAGGTGTTAATACTAAACACTCTGGCTTGGCCGCTTTTGTGCTTTAGACATATCTCGTGCCTATCTTCCAAAATCTTCGGCTTTTTAATATCCGCCTCGCACTCTTCGCAGATAATTTCATAGATATTTATGTTATGCAGCTCGTCAATACCGTAGCCTAGCGCATGAGCCATTTTTGCATTCACAAACAACGTGTCGCCGTTTATATCTATGATCCATATGCCTTCATTCGCCGTCTTGGCTATAGTTTTTAGGACTTCGGCTTCATCATTCGTAAACGCCTTGTCCAAAAACCATTTCATCGGCATTTTCTAAACAGCTTGCAAAAATTCTGAGCGTTTTTTTCGACATCTTTGCTCCAAAGAGCGGTGATGACAGAGAGCATATCCGCCCCCGCTTTTATGAGCTCTTTACCGTTTTGCGTATCTATTCCCCCTATGGCGCATACAGGAACTCCAAGTTTTTTTGCCTCTTTTAGTACTGACTTATCGACTACTTTTGAGTGAGGCTTTGTTTTTGATGGAAAGAATGAACCAAACGCTACGTAATCTGCGCTTTTTTTGACCATTTGCATCGCTCTCTCTATGTCTCCGTAGCAAGAGACCCCTATGATTTTCTTACCCCCCAGTATCTCTCTGGCCAGCTCGATTGGTGTATCTTCACCGCCTATGTGTACGCCGTCCGCATTTATCGCTTTTGCCAGCACCACTCTATCGTCTATTAGAAAAAGCGCCTTATGTTTTTTGCATATCTTTTTTATTTTTTTTGCAACCGGATAAAGCTCTTCGTCGCTAAGCGCCTTATCTCTTAGCTGGACTATCTTGGCTCCGCCTTTTAATGCGAGCAAGACATACCTATCTATATAATCGTACGGCGTCAAAGAACTATCCGTTATGGCATATAGACCTCGCAGTTTCATAGCTTATCCCGTATTTACAAATTAATCCAAAATTTTTACAGAAAATAGATTAATCCAAAAACCGAGCAAACTTTAAGTATAAAAAATATACTTCAAAACTTCTAGCCAAAGAGGCAAAACGAAGCAGGAAAATTAGCGCTTAATATAATCGAACCCTCAAAACAGAGCCATTTTTGTGGCTTTGTTTTGAAAGTTTAGGCGTAATGAAAAAACGGGCGGTTAATTTATTCTGTTTTCTTATTCTTACTTCTTCTTTCATTA